>CAITKS010000055.1 GCA_903893085.1 uncultured Actinomycetes bacterium
ATTCATCGGAAGCCGCATAATCCAAGTCGCCAAAGTTTACTGCTGTTGGCCATACATCTTTCATTTCCCATTTTTCAATGATATTACCACAACCATCCCAAAGTTTCAGAATGGCAGTAGCAGAATAGTCATTACGGTTTGCACCTTGCTGTAGCTTGATAGGATCTGTAAAGTTATAAACCGAAGCAAGCCAATTGTATAACGGTGAGGCCAATTGGTCGGCAACATCGATATAAGTGACTGTCATGGTTTCCCATGAAGCCTTACCCGGAATCCAAGTTTTTGCATTAAGGAAATTAACCTCGGTCTCCTCAATAGCAAGATTTGGTCTAGAGGCTACTTTCACATAATGCTCTGGGATTGTTTGAGCTTTGGCTCCCGAACCAGAACAAATGTCTTCCAGTACAAGCGTATATCTGAACTTTCTTTTGAAAATCAAATTCTTGAATCCAAGATTTCCGATTCCCATGTTTCTTGTCTCATTCGCCATTTAAGGTCTCCTATCTTACAATGCTGTTTTTATTTAATATCAAATGTATGTTTTATTCGGGTATTTCACTCCAGTGCCGCAACCGCCACAGCAAGGCTCTGGCTGGAAGTCTGGGCAGTAGGAACGATACTTAACATCCGAATAACGCAATGTTAATTCAATTGTTGCAACGTCTGATGACGAGTAATCCAAGTCGCCAAAATTAATGGCAGTTGGCCATACTCGTTGCATTTGCCAAGTTTCGAGCAACACGCCGCAACCGTCGTACATGCTCAATAAACCTGTGGCATCCCATTCTCTTTTTTCGCCTTGGTGAAGATTGACTGGATCAGTGAAGTCATAAACTGTTGCAAGCCAATTCCACAGTGATCTCATCTCTGTGTGGGCAACGTCCATATACGTCACGGTGATTGTTTCCCACGAAGCCTTACCCGGAATCCAAGTTTTGGCATTCAAGTGGTTAATTTCAGTTTCTTCGATTGCGAGGTTTGGTCTTGAAGCCACGTTCACAAAGTGTTCAGGAACGATGTTCTTCTCATTATCACAGAAACCAAGAATTTCGAATGTCCAGCGAAATTTTCGCTTGAATACGATATCTGGTTGACCGATAACGCCAATCCCCATTGGTTTTTTGTCAGCCATATTGTTCTCCTATTTGAATCTCCAAAATTTTTGTTAATCAGCTACAGCCCTTGCAGTCGCTTTTCTCTGTGGCACCGCAAGTAACGCTGTGGGAAGACACTTCTGAAGAGCTTAAAGACCATTCAATCGTAGCTTCTGCCGAATCGGAATAATCTAAGTCACCAAAATTGATTGATTGTGGCCAGCAAGACCTTAAAATAAATCGATCAATCTCAGTTCCACATCCATCTAACATTGTTAACGTCGCCGTTCCATTCCATCCGGGTTTCTCTGATTGAGGCAGATGGTCGGTCGGGTTTTGTTGTGAAAAATCATACACACGTGCAAGCCAACTGTATAACGGACTCATATCGGCACCAGCAACGTCAATGTAAGTAACACTGAGTGGTTGCCATTTTCCCTTACCGGGAATCCATGTCACACCGTTGAGATAATTAATTTCAGTTTCTTCTATATCAAGTTGTGGCCTTGCGGCTACTTTTACAAAGTGTCGTGGAACAGTACCGGCTGGGGTTGCTATTTCGAATGTCCAGCGAAATTTTCTCTTGATGATTATATCAGGAGCACCAAGCCTTCCAATTCCCATGTTTGTCATATCTTACCTCTTCTATAAGTGACCGAAGACATCTGGGG
>CAITKS010000056.1 GCA_903893085.1 uncultured Actinomycetes bacterium
GATGAACTTGAATTCTTTTCTGCAACCGGAAAGACCGGTGAACTATTTGAGATCCCAGTGGCATCGGATCAGATGCAGGCCGATCGCATCCTGTTAATTGGATTAGGGGATGCAACAACATCTTCATTGCGACTAGCAGGTGCAGCCCTCGGTCGCAGAGGCCGGGGCAAGGCAACAGTAATTTCATCAATCTGCGTCTCTGCCCACGATCAATTAAAGGCTTTTGCAATCTCAGTACAACTTGGCGCATATATCTGGACTCAAAAAACTGGTTCAACTCAGGAACTGCCGCAATTCTTATTTGCAACTGATAAACCTGAAGTCATAGATGATGCCAGCGTTATTGCCAGCGCCATATTTCGTACTCGCGATTTAATTCATACCCCTTCCAATATTAAGACTCCGCTTTGGATGGCAGATGAAGCGCAGAAGATTGCTATCGAAAATGGCTTAGAGATAAGAATTTTGGCTGGGAAAGAGTTAGCCGAATTTGGCGGATTGCTGGCGGTCGGGAATTCTTCACCAAAACCTGGGCCTCGATTCGTTGAAGTTACTTATCATCCGCGCGGAATGAAAAAGAATTTTGGTGCACTACCTCATGTCGTTATCGTCGGAAAAGGAATAACTTTCGACACTGGCGGAGTTTCACTAAAGCGCCCTTACGACACCATGATGGCGATGAAATCCGATATGGCTGGATCCGCCGCCGCACTTGGTGCAATTAGCGCGCTAAGTCATTTTCAACCGCAAGTACATGTCACTGTTTTAATGATGCTGGCTGAAAATGCACTCTCTGGTACATCGCAACGTCCTAGTGATGTAATTACGCAATACGGTGGAAAAACTGTAGAAATTCTCGATACTGATGCAGAGGGTCGATTAGTTTTGGCTGATGGTTTGGCGTATGCCGATAAGAATTTAAACCCAGATTACATAATTGATATTGCAACTTTAACGGGATCAGCCACATTGGGGCTGGGACGCCAACACGCCGCGATGTATACCCGCGATGAGAAGTTAGCTAAGGACTTATTTGATGCGGGCCAAAGATCGGGCGACCGTGTCTGGCACATGCCGTTAGTCGATGATTATCACGAGGCGCTAGAAAGTCCGATTGCGGATTTAAGTCACGTGACAGCGAAGAAAAAATTTAGCGCTGGATCAATCACAGCTGCACTCTTTCTCGAACAATTCGCCGGCGATCGCACCTGGGTGCATTTAGATATTGCAGGAGTTGCGCGAATCGAAAGCGATTCTGGCGAAAATCCTAAAGGTGGCACCGGATACGGTGTCCGCCTCCTAATTGAATGGCTAATTACACTGTGATGACAATCGATCCACATACATATGCTGAAGGTTTCATACAAGAGGATGAAGTAAAGAAATCAGCTCGCGCGCGTGGTGAAGAGATTGGAGCCGTTGACACAACCAGCGGCACTGGTTCTTACTTAAAACATTTGGCACATATTCTTTCTGCGCAATCAGTTGTAGAAATTGGCACAGGTGCGGGAGTCGGCGCTCTTTGGGTTCTTGAGGGGATGTTATCTAGCGGAACTCTCACATCTATTGATGACGAAATGGAACATAGCAATGCAGCCAAACTTGCGCTGCAAGATGCAGATATAGCAGCGGCACGCTTTAGGTTGATTACAAACCCAGTAATGGATGTAATGACAAAATTAGCTGACCGCGCTTATGACATGGTGATATTTCGTCACAATCCCGAAGATCTCCCTTTTGCAATCACCGAGGCTTATCGCATACTTCGAAGCGGTGGAGTATTTGTAATCGACAATTTCTTTGGTGGTGAAAAAGTTTCAGATCCAGCACAACGTGACCCCAAGACGGTAGCGCTGCGCGAGGCTGGGAAAACTATGAAAAAAGAGACAGACCTTTGGGTGACTTCACTCATACCCGTAGGTGATGGTTTGTTACTTGCTACGAAACTGTAGGAAGATGGGTTTATGAGCAATTCGCAACCTACAGGTTCTCAAGGACCATGGTGGATTCCTGCAAATAAAAATGGCAAAGCGAATTTAATTACTCGTGCCAACGCGATACTTCTGGCTTTCGTTGCCGGACTTGTTGGAGCCATCTTTGGAGCTTCTTCATCAGGATCGCTATTTGGGCAGTCGATAAATTTATCTAGAACTTCCAGTTCGGTAGAGCGTGCACCGGGTTCGGTTGCAGATATCGCAAAGCGAGTAATTCCATCAGTTGTTTCAATCGAAGCCAGTGCGAAAAATGGCGGTTCAACTGGTACAGGTTTTGTAATCGAAAGCAACGGTTATATCTTGACCAACAACCACGTAATCGCTGGGGCCGTTGCTGGAAAAGGCACGATTGAAGTCACACTAAACAGTGGGCAAACTTATGTTGCCAAAGTCATCGGACGCGATTCTTCATATGATCTTGCAGTTTTAAAAATCGCTACTACAGGTTTATCCGCACTTCAATTTGGTGACAGCGACAAAGTTGCTGTGGGGGATTCGGTTATTGCAATTGGTTCACCACTTGGTCTATCTGGCACAGTCACCTTAGGAATCATTAGCGCTAAAGATCGCGCAGTAACTGCGGGCGAATCCGGTAACGACAACTCATTTATTAACGCACTGCAAACAGATGCGGCAATTAACCCAGGAAATTCTGGAGGCCCACTTGTTGATTCAACTGGTTCAGTAATCGGTGTTAACTCAGCAATTGCAACACTTGGCACATCCTTTGGTTCTCAAAGTGGCTCCATCGGACTTGGTTTCGCCATTCCGATAAACCAAGCGCGCAAGACTGCAGATCAATTAATTAAGAATGGCAAGGCCACTTACCCGGTACTTGGGGTATCAATCGACATGAAGTACGAAGGCGATGGTGCGCTAATCTCAAAGAGTGACAAGGCAATTTTGCCAGGTGGCCCCGCTGCCTTAGCCGGGCTAAAAGCCGGAGACATCATCACAAAATTTGATGGCCGCACAATTTTATCTGCCGAAGAGTTAATTGTTGCGATTCGTGCAAAAAGCGTTGGTGACAAAGTTGTCCTTACATACATGCGAAATAGCGTCAGCGCCACTGCGAATGTAACTTTGCAGGCAGGGGAATAATCCGATGTTCTTCGATTTTGGTGCCGGAGAGATACTCGGACTAGCAGTTTTAGCAATTATTTTGGTTGGTCCAGATCGTCTTCCCAACTTGGCTGTTGATGCCGCAAAGTTGATAAAGAAAATTCGCACCATGTCTCAGAATGTGACAGCAGATTTACGTCAAAACTTAGGTCCAGGTTTTGAAGATTTACAGCCATCAGATTTGCACCCAAAGAAATTTATAAAAAAGCAGATTGCCAGCGCCCTAGATGAAGAAGATGATGTGAAGCCAAAATTTAAAGCCAAGTTAGATCCAGACTTGCTATGACAACTATTGATCTAATCAACGCTGCTCTTGCCACCGTTTCAGATCCCGAACTTCATCGGCCGTTGCCCGATTTGGGTATGGTCGACTCGGTATCCGTAAACGGGGCAACAGCTGAACTAAAAATATTATTGACGATTTCTGGGTGTCCTATGCAAGATCGACTTCGCTCGGATATAACAGCAGCAGTTGTGCAAGTCGAGGGCATCAGCGATGTAAATATTGTCTTTGGCGTAATGTCAGAGGAACAAAGAAATAATGTAAAAAAGTTATTACGCGGCGGGCGTGAAAAATTTATCCCCTTCGCTCAACCTGAATCCCTGAC
>CAITKS010000057.1 GCA_903893085.1 uncultured Actinomycetes bacterium
GCTACAGAGCGCGCTCGACTAGAAGCTTCTCGCTCTGATCGTGAAGGTGAAACTCTTACAGTTCGCTCGCGTGGTCGCGAACTTGCCACAGTTCTTGAACAGCTCACTTCCTCAGTTCACAAAGACGAGATCGCACGTGCGGAACAACGAATGCGTATCGAGGCGCTAGAAGTTAAATGCGTTGAAGAATTAGGTGTAGATACGACAACGTTGGTAAATGAATATGGACCTCAAAATGATGTTCCCACATTTATGGAAACTGAAGAAGGCGAAATAGTTGCAACAGAGTTGATTCCTTATCGCCGAGATCAGCAAGAAAAACGACTTGCTGCAACCGAGCGTTCACTTACTTTACTGGGCAAGATCAATCCGCTTGCTCTTGAAGAATATAACGCTCTTGAAGAGAGACTTAAGTTCTTGGCTGAACAACTCGAAGATTTAAAGCGTACTAAGAAAGATCTGCTAGATATCATCAAGGAAGTTGATGATCGTGTTCAGCAAATCTTTATGGAAGCGTATACAGAGACTGCTAAGCACTTCGAAGATATCTTTGCGCGTTTGTTCCCAGGCGGCGACGGACGACTAATTCTTACCAATCCGGATGATCCGCTAAATACTGGCGTCGATGTGGAAGCGCGCCCACCTGGCAAGCGAATTAAGCGTCTCTCACTTCTATCTGGTGGAGAAAAATCTCTAACAGCAGTGGCAATGTTGGTTGCAATATTTAAAGCGCGCCCAAGTCCGTTCTATGTACTTGATGAAGTTGAAGCAGCACTCGATGATGTAAACCTTGGTCGATTACTTGTAATTCTGGAAGAGCTGCGCGAAAGTTCACAGTTGATCATCATCACGCACCAAAAGCGCACCATGGAAATCGCAGATGCTTTATACGGCGTGACCATGCGTGGCGATGGTGTAACTGAAGTTATCTCGCAACGCTTGCGTGATTCCGAATCAGCCTAATTAACTCGGTGTGCTGTGGGAATCTTTAGTAAATTCGTTGCAAAGATTAAGGGTCAATCAACTGCAGACCCGCTCGATTGGCAAGAACTTGAAGCAGAACTTTTGGCCGCCGATCTGGGTCCGACTCTCACATCCTCGATAATTCAAAGCGCTAAATCAATAAAGGGTGACGACGCGATTGCCTCGTTAACTCATATTCTAAATAACCACTTGAGCACCAAGCCACGTGAATTAGCCAACAGCAATGAAGTCACCGTCGTAATGGTGGTTGGCGTAAATGGCACAGGAAAAACTACTTCGATAGCAAAGCTAGCCTCGCACTTAAAGAGTTCTGGAAGTTCTGTTGTCTTGGCTGCGGCAGATACATTTCGTGCCGCCGCAGTTGATCAATTGCAAACTTGGGGTAACCGCATCGGCGTTGAAGTTATTTCTGGCAAGGATGGCGCCGAACCCGCTGCGGTTGCCTTTGATGCTGCCATCCGTGCGAAAGAGTTACAGGTAAATTATTTGTTAATTGATACTGCAGGTCGACTACATAACAAGAGTGATTTAATGGCGGAGCTAGAAAAGGTAAAACGAGTAGTTGAGAAGACGCTGGCTATCAGTGAAGTCCTGCTTGTAATTGATGCAACCACCGGCCAGAACGGAATCGCGCAAGCCAAGATTTTCACTGATGCAGTAGCGGTCACCGGTTTGATTGTCACCAAGCTCGACGGCAGTGCTCGCGGGGGTGTGGCCTTGGCGATCGAGAGCGCTTTGGATATCCCTATTAAATTCATCGGTACGGGAGAAAGTGATCAAGATTTCGCACAATTTGCTCCAGTTGCATACCTAGCTGGCTTAATTTCGGATTAGCACGCGCTTTTTGTAACAAGGCCGTAACAGTAGGGGCGGTTTTGTGACCCCGTCTTAACCTAGAAAACGAACCCTTGTAACGCGCGATGGGCATCTTTACCCCATCTCAACGGCGAGGTTTCGTAACTTATTAGTGAAAGAAGAAACTAATGGAAGAGATTGTTCTAAATTCAGGCGACACTGCTTGGGTATTAGCAAGCACTGCTCTCGTTCTCTTGATGACACCAGGTCTGGCATTTTTCTATGGCGGAATGGTACGAGCAAAGAGCGTTTTAAATATGATGATGATGTCGATGATTACAATCGGAATCGTTAGCGTTCTCTGGGTAATTTATGGTTTTGAACTTGCCTTTGGTTACAAGGCAAATTCACCTTGGTATGGAAATATTTCATTTTCTGGTCTTGGGGGAGTAGTTAATGACTTTACTAACAATGGTGGGGTTTATCCAATTCCACTTCTTGTTTTCGCAGCCTTCCAGTTAATGTTCGCAATTATCACTCCGGCGCTTATATCCGGAGCAATTGCTGATCGCACTAAGTTCACTGCGTGGGCAGTTTTCGTTGCCGTGTGGTCAACTTTGGTCTATTTCCCAGTTGCACACTGGGTATTTGCATTTGGAAATAAAGTGGGCGATGCAGTTACTGGTACCGGTTACCTTGCAGGAAAAGGTATACAAGATTTCGCAGGCGGAACAGCAGTGCACATAAACGCTGGTGCCGCTGGACTTGCTCTGGCACTTATCCTTGGAAAACGTGTTGGCTGGCGTAAAGAATCAATGCGCCCTCACTCACTTCCATTGGTAATGCTTGGTGCAGGCCTCTTGTGGTTTGGTTGGTTTGGATTTAATGCCGGCTCATCACTTGCTGCAAATGGAACCGCAGGTTTGGCATTTATGAATACTCAAGTTGCCGCAGCTGGTGGATTACTTGGTTGGTTGCTAATTGAGAAAATTCGCAACGGTCATGCCACATCACTTGGTGCAGCATCCGGTGCGGTTGCAGGATTAGTTGCAATCACTCCAGCATGTGCTTTCGTTGCACCATGGGCTGCAGTCGTAATCGGACTTGTAGCTGGTGGCCTTTGCGCACTTGCTGTCAGTATCAAATACGCGCTTGGCTTCGATGATTCACTTGATGTGGTGGCCGTTCACTTAGTTGGTGGAATTTGGGGATCACTTTCAATCGGGCTATTCGGAACAAGTGTTGTTAACAGCCTTGGTCTTGATGGACTGCTCTATGGCGGCGGAACAACGCTACTTCTCAAGCAGGCACTTGGCGTTGGACTCGTTCTTGCGTATTCATTCATAGCCACATTGATCATCGGTTTCATCATCGAAAAAACAATTGGTTTCCGAGTAAAGAAAGATGCCGAAGTCGAAGGCGTTGACCTCAGCGAACATGCTGAAACTGCTTATGAAATGACAAGCTCATCACGTGGAGGTTCATTGCTATGAAGTTAATTACAGCCATCTTGAAGCCATTCAAATTAGATGAAGTAAAAGATGCACTGCAGGCAGCAGGCGTTACCGGGATGACAGTCTCTGAAGCCAGCGGCTTCGGACGTCAACGCGGTCACACTGAGGTTTATCGCGGAGCGGAATACACAGTGGATCTAGTACCGAAGGTACGCCTTGAGGTATTAGTTGATGATAAAGATTCTGCCGCGATTGTCGATGTGATCGTTAAAGCAGCATCTACGGGTTCAATCGGCGATGGAAAAGTTTGGACAACACCAGTTGATTCAATCGTCCGCGTCCGCACCGGTGAACGTGGAACGGATGCGATCTAGCCTCCAAGGTCGCACCATTCTTATTCACCAGCAGTAAATAAGTAAGATATCTACATGGGTACACGTGAGCGACGAGAAAGATCGAACGAGAGCGATCGCCTTTTAAACTCACTCTTTACCGGTGTAGCAGGGGTAGCACTCGCCGCGGTCGGTGGTTACGGCCGCGGTGAGCTATCTCCTGGTTCTGATTTAGATATTCTTTTTTTACATAATGGTCGCGTTGATGCGAACTCTCTATCCGAGTTAGTAAATAAAGTTCTATATCCCCTTTGGGACAAATCATTTAAAGTCGATCATGCAGTACGTACTCGCACTGAAACTAGAGATGCTGCTTCAGATGACCTCAAAGTTGCCCTTGGTTTATTAGATATCCGATTGATTTGCGGCGATGCCGATTTAGTTGCAGCAGTACAAAATGATGCTATCGATGAATGGCGCAATCGTTCGCGAGATCGTCTGCCAGAACTACGAAAGTCTTTATCGGATCGCCATGAACGCGCTGGCGAATTAGCCTATTTACTGGAACCAGATTTAAAGGAAGCGCGCGGCGGACTTCGAGATATCACAGCACTTCGCGCAGTGGCGCTAAGTGGTGCAGTGACCGTTTCACTAGAACATATCAGTAGCGCAGAATCAATTCTGATGAATGTTCGTGAAGCGCTACATATCGTTACCAACCGCGATAAGGATCGTCTTTTATTTCAAGAGCAAGATAAGGTTGCCGAACTTTTAGGTTATAAGGACGCGGATGTTTTGATGAGCGCTGTTGCACAGGCGGCTCGCTCTGTTGATTACCTATTGGAGTCGACGTGGCATCGACTGGATCATCGGGGCAAAGACGGATTGGGTAGATTCTTAAAGAAACCTCGTTCAACTCAAGTATCTCCAGGGATAACAATTTCTCATAAAGAAATCTCCATTAGTGAAAATTTTGATTTAGCGACGGACCCAGCAATCGGCATACGTGCCGCTGCCACCGCAGCACAGGCTGGTCTACCAATCTCTCCTGCGACCATGCAACGCCTAATGGAGTCATATAAGAATGGCGCCGGAATTCTTTCTAACCCTTGGCCGCGTGCAGCACGTGAAAATCTAATTACATTAATTGGTGCCGGTTTTCCAATGGTGCGAATCTGGGAAGGACTTGATCAGGAAGAAATTCTTTTTCACTGGCTTCCAGAATGGCGAGCAGTCCGCTCACTTCCACAACGCAATGTCCTTCACCGACACACAGTTGATCGACATATGGTTGAAACTGCAGTTTTTGCTGCAGCTCTTACTCGTGATGTACATAGACCTGATTTATTGCTATTTGGTGCACTTTTTCACGATCTAGGAAAAGGAACCGAAGAGGACCATAGCGAACGAGGCGAAAAACTCATTGAGCCTCTTGCAAGACGAATTGGCTTTTCTGAATCAGATATTTCAACGCTAAAACTATTGGTTAAACATCATCTCTTACTTAGCGCTACTGCAACCAGACGAGATTTAGATGATCCGGCAACGATTGCTTCCGTTGTTGCTGTTATTCCCGACCTTCAAACTTTGGAATTGCTGCACGCACTGAGCATTGCCGATGGCCAGGCCACAGGTCATGCAGCATGGAGTAATTGGAAGCAGAGTTTGCTAAGTGAATTAGTCGCGCGCGTAACTAGTGCTCTCACAGACAATACTGTTGCGCTACAGCCTGAATTCACAGAAGAGCAAAGAGCCTTTGCTCGTACCGGCACGCTACGTGTAAATATCGAAGAACGTAGTCCAGATTTCGCGGTGGAAATCATTGCTCCAGATAAGCCTGGATTACTTTCGATCGTCGCCGGTGTTCTTAACTTGGCTCGATTTGATGTTCGCTCGGCTCGGACCCAAACCGTTGAAAACAGTGCAATTATGAAATGGATCGTTACTCCAAATCAATTCGCTCCAACGGTTGATAGCGCTTCAATACATAAAATGATCTCAGAAGCGCTATCAGATGCCACCGAACTTACCGAGAGAATTGAAAAGCGCATGGCGGATTACGCATCGCTGCCATCTATTCCAGTGCCTTCGCCAATAGTTGAAACATTCTTAGATGCGGCAACCGATGCCACAATTATCGAAGTACGAAGCCATGATCGTCCCGCACTTCTTTTTGGCATTGGTGACACGATTACTAAATGTCAGATTGATATTCGCTCGGCTATTGTCACAACACTTGGAGCCGAAGCAATTGACACTTTATATGTGACTGAAATTGGGGGAGGCCGACTTACGGCTCAAAGGGCGCAAGAAGTCGCTGAAAGACTATCTGCGGCACTGGCGTAGTATGAGCGCCTATGTTTGATTCACTGTCTTCTAAGTTAACGGGCGCATTTTCTTCCCTGCGCTCTCGCGGCAAAATAACTTCCTCTGATATCGATGCAACTTGTTCTGATATTCGCGCCGCACTTCTTGAATCAGATGTCGCCCTAACAGTCGTCGAACCATTTATCGAGACGATTAGAACAAAATCTTTAGCGGCGCTGCCAACGCTGCAATCTGGAACTAATCAGGCCCAAGCTATTTTTGAGATTGTAAACGCTGAGTTAATTGAAATTCTTGGGGGATCGGCGCGACGTGTTCGTTTTGCAAAGAATCCTCCGACAGTGATTATGTTGGCGGGTTTACAAGGCGCTGGAAAGACAACGCTTGCCGGCAAGCTCGCAAAATTTTATGCAGATCAAGGCAACACCCCGCTCTTGGTGGCATCAGATTTACAAAGACCAAATGCGGTCAATCAATTACAGGTTGTTGGCGAGAGCGTAGGAGTTCCAGTTTTTGCACCCGAACCCGGCAATGGCGTTGGTAATCCCGTAAAAGTTGCCGAGCAATCTTTAGCGTATGCGAAAACCAAACTTTATAACATGGTTATTGTCGATACTGCCGGACGTTTGGGCGTAGACGCCGAATTGATGCAACAAGCAATTGATATCCGTAATGCAGTTAAACCTGATGAAATTCTCTTTGTTGTCGATGCGATGATTGGTCAGGATGCAGTACGAACTGCTAAAGCTTTTGAAGATGGTGTTGGCTTTGATGGAGTTGTGCTTACTAAGTTAGATGGTGATGCACGTGGTGGTGCAGCACTTTCAATCGCCAAGTTAACCGGTAAGCCA
>CAITKS010000058.1 GCA_903893085.1 uncultured Actinomycetes bacterium
TTAACTATCGCTGGCGCAATAATCGCTTACTTCAACTAAACCTTCTTAAATTTCTCAGTGAAAGGGGCGCAACTCAACTTTTCGGTTGCAAGCCTTTGATGCCGCGAAAGCCAACTCACGGGCAGTTTCAGCAGCTGCTGCCTCAATAATCCAGAGTCCACTAAAGTTCTCTTTGGCATCAAAGAGTGGTTTACCAGTGCTCAAGTTTGCGCCTCCACGATTATCAATAACAGTTGCAGATTCAGGCGCATGGAGCCCCCAAGCAAAGAACCAATGACCATTGTCGCGAAGGTAATCATTAAATTTATCGATCTCAACCATTTCAGCAGGCGTACCCGGATTAGCAAGGTCATCAATTACCGAGATTAAAAATTTCATGGATAGAGTTTATCCCAGGATAATCAGTGGGTAAAATAGAAAGAGCCTCGATTTCTCGAGGCCCTCCCATGCATAGCTATTGCAATTCCTATGACCATTACCAATAGATCGAATTGCTATAACTAAGACTGTGGTGGAGACGACGGGATTCGAACCCGTTCCAATAGTTTGGTAAACGACTAGGCTGCCAATTACAACACGCCCCCATCACGAGAGCGAAGTTACGCATTGACGGACTAGTGAAATTAGCTAGTAGGAAATCTTGTGGGCGAAAAGAAATGTGGAAAAGCAAAAGGGACTTGGTGATTAACCAAGTCCCGATTACTACCAAACTATTGTGGAGTAATTATGGCACAGAATGTATAAATCTGAATCGAAAGCAAAAGGGACTTGGTGATTAACCAAGTCCCGTTTACTACCAAGCCATCGTGGTGAAAGTATGGCCTAAAACTTTGTTACTCGGAGTAATAGTTACTGAAAGAAGTTCGACCTTTTACTTTCCATCCCAATTAGAAAGCTCCGCTGCAAATGGATCAAGACCCATTGGGCCAATCTTTAGCGCATAACTATGGAACTTCTTCAGTGAGAATTCAGAACCCAATCGCACCTTGGCATCTTCGCGGGCTTTCATCCAAACCCGCTCGCCTACCTTGTAGGAAATAGCTTGGCCCGGCCAACCTAAGTAGCGATCTGTTTCGCTACGGGAATGGACATCGTCAAGGAGTGCTTGCTCATTTAAAAGTTTGCGTGAAGATTCGGCGTTCCAAACATTGCCATCGAAATCGGTGTAACCAAGGTGCATTCCGATATCTACAACAATGCGAGCTGCACGCAATGCTTGTGCTGATAAATAGCCCATTTCGATACCTGGTTCATCAAAGGCACCAAGTTCATTCATAAAGCGCTCGGCATAGAGTGCCCAACCTTCGCCATAACCACTAATCCACGCTGCATTTATTTGAAAACGTGAGAGGCGATCTTTTTCAATCGCAACTGTTGCGCACTGCAAGTGGTGGCCAGGGACTGCTTCGTGATACCAAGTAGAAACTAAGTGCCAGCTACTTACTTCGTCTTTGCCCAACATTGGAATCCAGGTTGTGCCTGGGCGAGATAAGTCTTCAGATGGTGGGTTGTAATAAGGGGCAGAAGCGCTGCCTTCAGGGGCCAAACGCGCTTCGCAGATTTTGATGCGATCATCAATATCAAAATACTCTCCATCCATACGCACCATTGCGGCATCAGTGAAATCTTGTAGGTACTTAATGACATTCGCTTCGCCCTTGATTACATACTTAGGGTCATGATCTAAGTGATCGGCAACTTCGCGAAGTGTTTTAGCGCCTGGCTTAATTTGTTCGGCAATCTCCCACATGCGGGCGTTGATCGCTTTGAGATCCGCCATGCCCCATTCATATGTGGCGCGAAGATCTAATTTTGCGCCTGTGAAATAACGCGCCCAAACTGCGTAACGATCTGCGCCAACTGCGTCATTAGGGGTTGCAATAGGAAGGTATTCGTTCTTTAAGAAGCTCGCAGTTTCGGCTGCGGCTTTTTCGGCTAGCTTTGCATTGGCATGCATCGTTGGGTACTTGCCATCTGCATCAAAGTTTTTGCACATCGCGCTAAA
>CAITKS010000059.1 GCA_903893085.1 uncultured Actinomycetes bacterium
CGCTATTCATCGGCCCAATCCATAGGTCCAGGAATTAATCTGCTTCGTAAAAATGCAGCGTTGGCACAACGAATAAAGAGCACGGGTAGAAAGCTAAATGTCTGGACAGTCAATGAGGCTGCGGATATAACGCTCTGCCATCACTTAGGTGTTGATAATTTGATTACAAATCGTCCAAGTTATGCGCGTGAAGTGCTGCGTAATATTTAGGGACGGTATTAATTAGGGAACCTTGCCCACTTCTAAGCGGGTATCCTTAACCAGTGAGCGCAGCAGAAAGCCAGACATTCGCCTATTTGGGGCCAGTGGGAACATTTACTGAGGCTGCCTTAAAGAAAATTACTTGCGATTCAGATGTATTGGTTCCTTATGCAAATGTGACTGCTGCGTTAAATGCTGTTCGCCAAGGTGACGCTGAATTCGCACTTGTCCCAATTGAAAATTCTGTCGAAGGCGTTGTTGCGCGCACCCTTGATGAACTGGTTACAGGAGATCCACTAACAATCGCAGGTGAAGTTACTCTGCCAGTTACCTTTGCGTTGATGGCTAAACCCGGCGTCAGCAAAATTTTGCGTATTGGTACACACCCACATGCAGAATCTCAATGCCGCGCTTACATCGCAAAGAATTATCCACACGCAGAAATCGTTCCAACTAGCTCAACATCTGCCGCTGCCGAACTAGTTAGCAAAGGCGAATTAGATGCTGCTATCGCATCCAGCGTTGCCGCTGGGCATTTTGGTCTGGAAATAATCGCAGAAAACATTGGAGATAACGCCGGCGCAGTCACGCGTTTCATCTGCGCGCAAAAACCAGGTTGGATTCCTGAACCAACCGGAAATGACCGCACATCCATGGCGATATTTATTGATATTGACCATGCAGGCGCGCTACTTGAGATCTTGCAAGTATTTGCAAAACGAGAAGTTAACCTGACATTTATTCAAAGTCGTCCCACCGGCCGCGAATTAGGTCACTACCATTTCATTATTGATGTTGAAGGACATATCAACGATCCAGCGGTCGGCGGAAGCGTCGAAGAGTTGCGGGAAATATGTGATGACATCAGATTCTTAGGTTCTTATCCACGAGAGGTGCGCTAACAATGATTGATATTAAGTTCTTGCGCGAAAACCCTGATGTGGTCCGAGCATCTCAAAAAGGCCGAGGCGAAGATATAACAATCGTGGATCGCGTACTTGCAGCAGATGAAATTCGCCGTACCGCGCTCTCTGAATTCGAAACTCTGCGCGCTGAACAAAACGCTTTATCTAAATCAGTTGGCGCCGCTAAAGGTGATGAGAAAACTGCGCTCCTAGAAAATTCAAAATCATTGGCCGAGAAGGTAAAAGCGGCTGATGCCAAACGCGCCGAAGTTGAAGCTGAAGCGAACGCTTTAGTTATGCAACTTTCTAACTTGCTTGATCCAGAAGCGCCAATTGGTGGAGAAGCAGATTTCGTAACAATTGAACATGTCGGAACACCTCGCGATTTTGCAAAAGATGGATTTGAAGCAAAAGATCACGTCGAGCTTGGCAAATTATTAGGTGCAATTGATACCGAACGAGGTGCCAAAGTTTCTGGATCTCGCTCTTATTATTTAACTGGCGTCGGTGCGATGCTGGAATTTGCGCTAGTTAACTACGCAATTCAAAGTGCGCTCAAGGCTGGTTTCACTCCAGTTATTCCACCTGTGTTGGTTAAACCAGCAGCGATGGAAGGAACAGGCTTTCTTGGTCAGGCCGCGGAAAATGTTTATCATCTTGAGAAAGATGACTATTACTTGGTTGGAACAAGTGAAGTGCCGCTTGCGGCATATCACATGGATGAAGTTCTTCCAGCAGAGAAATTGCCGATGCGTTATGCCGGATATTCATCTTGCTTCCGCCGTGAAGCGGGAAGTTATGGAAAAGATACTCGCGGAATTATTCGCGTTCACCAATTTGATAAAGTTGAAATGTTTTCTTTCTGTAAGCCTGAAGATGCTAAAGCAGAGCATGCCCGCCTATTGCAATGGGAGAAAGATTTCCTCAATGCAATGGAAATCCCATTCCGCGTAATTGATGTGGCATCAGGAGATTTGGGCTCAAGTGCTACTCGTAAATTTGATATTGAAGCTTGGATTCCAACTCAGAACGCGTATCGCGAAGTAACAAGCACATCTAATTGCACCGAATTTCAAGCCCGCCGCTTAAATATTCGCTACAAAGATGCCGATGGAACCAAAGCAGTGGCAACCCTTAACGGCACTTTAGTTGCGATTCCGCGCATGATTGTTGCGATTTTAGAGAACCACCAAAATGCTGACGGAACAGTAAATGTTCCCGCATCGCTACAACCGTTTTTGGGAACAAAAAGATTTGAGCTTGTGTGAGCGATCGTCGCCCTAAATTAATTGCAACAGATCTCGACGGCACGATCGTCCCTCACGACGAAGGAATTTCACACCGCACGATTGCCGCCTTTACAAAGGCTCGCGATTTAGGCGTTGAAGTCTTTTTTGTCACGGGACGTCCACCACGTTGGATGGGTGATATTCGCGAAGCATTTGATTTCGGAACAGCCATTTGTTGTAACGGTGGACTTTTGTATGACCTGCATAATGACAAAATTCTTGAAGAGTGGATGATCGCTCCAACTCAATTACAAAGCGCCGTGGATGTATTGCGGAAGACAATTCCAAACGTTTCCTTTGCAGTCGAATCCAATGATCATTTTCATCGCGAGAAGGCATACATCCCACGTTGGGATATCGGAATGGATAACGTCGGCGTTGACACGATCGATTCAGTTACAAATAGACCAGCGCTTAAGTTATTGGCTCGTTTATCACAACAAGAGATTTCTGCCGATGAAATGTTGGCTTTAGCAACTCCGGCATTACAAGGAATAGTAAATGTCACACATTCGACAACCAATGATTCACTTCTTGAAATTTCAGCACTCGGTGTTTCTAAAGGCGAAACGTTGGCAAAGATGGCGGCGCGAATCGGAATAGAAGCAGCAGATTGTGTTTCATTCGGAGATAACCCAAATGATTTTTCAATGCTTGAATGGTGCGGACGATCATTTGCAATGTCCGATGGACATCCTGAAGGTCCACAGCATGCAAAAGGTATTGCAGGTCCTTGCGAAGAAGATGGTGTAGCAATCATCATCGAGCAGCTCTTAC
>CAITKS010000060.1 GCA_903893085.1 uncultured Actinomycetes bacterium
ACGAATACCGTAAAGATGGAATTTCTAATTCACTTCCACAGATGTATGGCTTCCAAGCTGCCGGATCTGCGCCTCTTGTTAAAGGTAAGCCAGTTCTAAAGCCGGAAACAATCGCCACTGCAATTCGTATTGGAAATCCAGCATCTTGGGATCAAGCGATCGAAGCGCGCGATAAATCAGGTGGCGTAATTGATTCCGTAACAGATAAAGAGATCTTGGCTGCATACGCTCTGGTTGCAGGAAAAGAAGGAGTATTCGTAGAGCCTTCATCTGCTGCCGGAATTGCTGGGCTTATTAAATATAAAAAGGCTGGAAAACTGCCTAAGGGAAAGAAAATTGTTATTACTGTAACTGGCCACGGATTAAAAGATATTTCTTGGGCGCTAGAGAAGTTTGCCAAGCCAAAGATCGTAAAAGTTAACGCAGTTGCTGCTGCCAAGGCTTTAGGGCTTAAGTAGGCGCCATGGCTAAACCAACTTTTAAAGCCAATCCAATTCAGGTGCAGGTTCCAGCAACTAGCGCGAACTTAGGTCCTGGATTTGATTCATTTGGTTTAGCACTTGCCATGCATGATCGTTATGTTGCGCAAATTTTAGATGATGCTGGCCTTGATATAGATGTGACCGGTGAAGGCGCAGATGAAGTTCCGCGCACCGATAAAAACTTACTTGTTAAGGCGATGAATAAAGGTTTTGATTTTCTAGGTGGAAAACCAAAGGGAATTGCCGTTCGTGCGCTAAATGTGATTCCACATGGTCGCGGATTAGGTTCATCGGCCAGTGCGATTGTCGGCGGACTTTCACTTGCACGCGCACTTGTCTTAACGGGTGTCGATAAGATGAGTGATGAAAAGTTATTGCAATTAGCAACAGAGATGGAAGGCCACCCCGATAATGTGGCTGCAGCCCTTTACGGCAACGCGGTTGTCGCATGGCAAGAAGATCAACACGGTAAGGAAGTTGCGCAAGCAATCTCTTTGAGCGTTGATACTCGCATTCGCGCAATCGCCTTTATTCCAGCGACAGCAGTTGCCACATCAAAGGCGCGCAAGATGCTGCCTGAAACAATTTCCCATCGCGATGCAGCACGTAATTCTGCAAACACAGCTCTATTGGTCCACGCACTTACTCTGCGCCCTGATCTATTGTTTCGTGCAACTGAAGATTTCTTACATCAGACATATCGCAGCGAAGCGATGCCCGCATCATTTGCCCTGTTGACTAAGTTGCGTGCTGCAGGTGTGGCGGCATTTATCTCTGGCGCGGGTCCTACTGTTATGGCTTTACACACTGGAAATGAATCAGATGTTGCCGAATTAATCCGCGCTGCGGGTTCTAAATTCGAAGCTAAATCACTCGAGATCGCGCGTACCGGGGCCACGATTCTCTAGTAATTCTCGATTTTGCAGCCCGCCACCGCGGGATGCTATGGTTACCCCACTTGCGCAGGACCGGAAGTTACGGCGATAGATGGCAGGTAATCACTAAAAAATAACCAGGCTTTCTGCCTTTACGAAGTTAAAACTCGTAGACGAAGCCCTAAATGAAAGATAAAGATGACAGATCAAGTTGAACCAGTTCGTTCAAACAGTCCAGAGCTAGCCGCTATGAGCCTTCCTAAATTAAAGGAAGTTGCTGCACAACTCGGCATTGATGGCGCAACCAAACTTAAGAAAGACGCACTCGTAACTGCGATCGCAGATTTACAGGCAGCGAACCGCGATGCAGCAAAAGCTGAACGCGAAGCACGCCGCGAAGCACGCAATGCCAAGAAGAATTCAAATCGCGAAAACTCAAATAACTCTGGGGAGAACTCAGATGACTCTGATGAAGATGGCGATGTTCAAGATAATGGACCACGCGATAATGATCGTGGCATGAGCGGTCGTCGCGACCGTGGCCGAGATCGCAATCGTGGCCGAGATCGCAATCGCGACCGTGGACCTCGCGAAGAGCGTGAACCCGTAATCGGCGAAGATGATGTTCTGGTTCCAGTCGGTGGCCTTGTCGACATCATGGATAACTATTCATTTATTCGCACCGGCGGTTATTTGCCAGGACCAAACGATGTTTATGTTTCACAACAGCAGGTTCGCAAGTACGGTCTACGTAAGGGCGATGTTGTTACGGGCCAAGTACGTCAGGCGCGCGAAGGTGAACAACGCCAGAAGTACAACCCACTAATCACTCTTGAAACAATCAACGGAGTTACTCCTGATGAAGCGCGTGGTCGCGTCGAATTCGGCAAGTTGGTTCCGTTGTACCCACAAGAGCGTCTGCGTCTTGAGACTGAGCCAAATATTCTGACAACGCGCGTTATCGATTTAATTGCGCCAATTGGTAAAGGCCAGCGCGGACTTATCGTTTCCCCTCCAAAGGCCGGTAAGACGATGGTTCTGCAGGCAATTGCGAATGCAATCACTACCAATAACCCCGAGTGTCACTTGATGGTTGTTCTAGTTGATGAGCGACCAGAAGAAGTTACAGATATGCAGCGTTCAGTAAAGGGTGAAGTTATTGCTTCAACTTTTGATCGCCCAGCAGATGACCACACAACAATTGCAGAGCTTGCAATCGAGCGCGCAAAGCGTTTGGTTGAACTCGGTCACGACGTTGTGGTTCTGCTTGACTCAATTACTCGTTTAGGCCGCGCATATAACATCGCAGCACCTGCATCAGGTCGCATCCTTTCTGGTGGCGTTGACTCGGCAGCTTTGTATCCACCTAAGAAGTTCTTCGGAGCAGCACGCAATATTGAAGATGGTGGATCGCTAACAATTCTTGCAACCGCACTTGTTGACACTGGTTCTCGTATGGATGAAGTTATTTTCGAAGAGTTCAAGGGCACAGGCAACATGGAACTTATTCTTGATCGCCGAATGGCCGATAAGCGCATATTCCCAGCGGTTAACGTTGTTGCATCCGGTACACGTAAGGAAGAAATCCTTATGGGTACCGAGGAACTCAACATTGTCTGGAAACTTCGTCGCGTACTTCATGCGCTGGAACCACAGGCTGCACTCGAACTTTTGCTCGAGAAGATGAAGGGCACAAAGTCCAACGTCGAGTTCTTGATGCAGATCCAGAAGACAACTTCTGGTCCAAACGAGGGCTAAACGCTCCTAGCCAATATTTTCACCGCGGGGCCGCATGGCTTTCACAAAGTCTTCACAAGGTCCCAGCGCATTATCTGCTTATCAGCTAGCCACTTCGGCGGGTGAAAATAAGGAGATTGAAATGTTAGCTTCTAAGAAAATTATCGCGGCAACTATCGTCGCTCTTTCACTTGTTGGTGTTGTTTCACCAGCAACTGCTGCAGATACTAAAGATGCTGCAATTGCACGTGCCCAAGCACAGGCTGCTTTCCAGGCACAAATGAATACTTTCGTAACAGCTCATCGTGCGATTATTGATGCACGTCGTGCAGCGGGCGCAAAAGCACTTGCAGATTTCCAAACTGCACTTGCCTCTGTAACAACAGATGCACAACTGCAAGCAGCTAAGGATGCGCGCAAAGCAGCAGTGGCCGCAGCAGATGCAACAGCGAAGGCTGCGATTATGGCTTTAGTAAAACCAACTAAGCCTGCCAAGCCAGCAAAGGCTGCAAAGCCTGTGGCACCTGCAATACCTGCAGTACCAACGGCATAACGTTTTCCCAAATAGGGAAAAACCGCAAAATCCGTGCCTCGTGCGCACGGATTTTGCGGTTTTCTCTTTTCGCGAGAGTATTAGCCCCTAGCCATAACTTATGGCGATGCCCTGGTTCACCGCTTCTTGCGGACCCAGACATAGAAAAAGGAATAGAAAAATGAAGAAAGATATTCATCCAGAATATAAAGAGACCCAAGTAACTTGTGGTTGCGGTGAAAAGTTTGTTACCCGCTCAACAGTTGCCAGCGGATCTATCTACGTAGAAGTTTGTTCAGTCTGCCACCCGTTCTACACAGGTAAGCAGCGCATTCTCGATACTGGTGGACGCGTCGCCAAGTTCGAAGAGCGTTTCGGTAAAACAGCAGCCAAGTAGCTTTTCAAAGAGACCGCATCGCAACCCACTGAGGTTGCGGCGCGGTCTTTTTATTTCTCGAACAAATAAAGTCGATTTACTTTGAAATCTAGATAGAAAGGAGAAGCCAAATGGCAAAAGTTAATGATCGCTTTGCATCCGCCCATGAAATGGTGCGCGAGTATCAAGAACTTGAAAAAGAGATGGCTGATCCTTCTATACACGAAGATCAAGGCAAGGCGCGTAAATTAGGTCGCCGTTATGCCCAGCTCGGTCCCGTTGTCGCGGGCTTTAACGCCTGGAAATCTGCCGCAGATGATTTAGAGGCAGCGCGCGAGATGGCGCAAGAGGATGAATCTTTTGCATCTGAAATTCCAGCGATGGAAGCTGCCGTTGAAACCGCTGCCGATAAATTAGAAGAGCTATTGCTGCCACGTGATCCCAATGACGATCGCGATGTAATTATTGAAGTTAAAGCCGGCGCCGGTGGAGATGAATCCGCTCTATTTGCAGGCGACTTGGTCCGTATGTACCAACGCTATGCCGAAAAGCGTGGCTGGAAAATTGAGATCATCGATATGACCGAATCAGATCTTGGTGGTTATAAAGATATTTCAATGGCGATTAAATCTAAGGGAACGCCAGAACCAGGCACCACTCCTTATGCGCGACTTAAATTTGAAGGCGGTGTGCACCGTGTGCAACGCGTTCCTGAAACTGAAAGCCAAGGCCGAATTCACACATCCGCTGCTGGCGTTCTAGTTCTGCCAGAAGCAGAAGAAGTAGACGTGGAATTGAATATGAATGATGTTCGCGTCGATGTTTATCGCTCATCAGGTCCTGGTGGACAGTCCGTTAACACAACAGATTCTGCAGTTCGCTTGACTCACGTTCCAACTGGCATCGTCGTTTCGTGTCAAAATGAAAAGTCACAGTTGCAAAATAAAGAGTCGGCGCTGCGTATCTTGCGCGCTCGTTTATTGGCAGATGCCCAAGAAAAGGCCGAAGCCGCGGCGATGGCCGAGCGCAAGAGCCAGGTTCGTACCGTTGACCGATCTGAACGAATTCGTACCTATAACTATCCTGAAAATCGTTTGAGTGATCATCGCGTCAATTACAAATCAAATAATCTCGATGCCGTTCTAAATGGCGAGTTAGATGATGTGGTTCAAGCGCTTTTAGATGCCGATAAGGCCGCGAAACTTTCGTCGACAAACTGATTTAAGACAAATATGAGCGAGATTAAGACGCTGCTTCGTTCGGCGAAAGAGAAGTTAGCCGCCGCAGACATTTCAGAAGTTGATGCTGAACATTTATTTGCCTATGTTTTGGGTATATCTCGTATGGATCTTCATAACTCCGTAAAACTGGATTCGACTTTAAAATCACTGGGAGATTTTGGGATTATTGAAGACACCTTCGCCAAGTTAATTTCCCGCCGGGCAGCACATGAACCTTTGCAGTATCTAACTGGCACCGCATATTTCCGCCACCTTGAAATCCAGGTTGGCCCCGGAGTCTTGGTACCGCGCCCCGAAAGTGAACTGCTAGTTGAAGCGGTGTTAACTCACATTAAGAATTTAGAAGAGAAAGTTACGGGAGAAATTTCGGTAATTGATTTAGGCGCCGGATCCGGTGCTCTCTCTTTAGCAATTGCTACCGAAGCACCGCGTTCGCGGGTGATTGCTGTTGAAAAGAGCGCTGAAGCAATCATTTGGCTAAAGAAGAATGTCGCCAGAATTTCAGAAAACGTTCGCGTAGTTGAAGGCGATGTTGCAGATGTATTGCCTGGCGTGAAATGTGATGCGGTGATTGCCAATCCACCGTACATTCCCGATAACCAAAGTTTGCCGCGAGATGTCGCTGAACACGAACCACATATCGCACTCTTCGGCGGCGCCACCGGACTTGAGCTACCTAAACGTTTTATTGATGCTGCGGCTCGCTTGCTAAAGAGTGGGGGAGTCTTGGCGATTGAACATACCGAAGAACAAGGGGCTGCGATTGATGCTTTGTTATCTCGCGATTTCATTGACATCGCCGTGCATCAAGATTTAACTGGGCGCCCTAGATGGAGTTCGGCGGTAAGGAAATAAATATGGCGCGCCACGATATTTTGCAGGGTGAAATTTCAGAGCATGTAAGCGTTGCTGTCTCTGCTCTAAAAGATGGATATGTAATTGTTGCTCCTCTAGAAAATAGCTACGTACTCGTTGCAGATGCTTTTTTCCATGATGCTGTACGCGCCTTGCATGTTTTGCGTGGTGATGCACTTGGAATATCAGCTCAGGTTGTAATCGCCAATAAGAGTTCAATTGATGGAATCGCTCGCAGTATTTCCGACAGTGCACGTATATTGATGGATAACTTCTGGCCAGGTGCACTTTCGCTCAATCTGAAACCACAACTGGGACTCTCTTGGGATTTAGGAGATGCGAACACGTTAGATCAGATCAGCGTGCGAATTCCCTCTTCTAATTTCCTACTTGAAGTTCTAAAGCAAACCGGTCCGCTAGCGATTGCCAGTGCTGCGGTTGCGGGAGCATCGGCAATTAGAGATTCTGCAGAATTAGATTTCTCAGAAGTCGAAGTAGCCGCAATATTTACCGCCGGCGTTCTGCCACAAGGCGCACCCAGCACAGTCATCGATTTCACGGGAGCACAAGGACGAATTGTGCGCGAAGGCGCCATCCCACGAAGTGAAATCACAGCGTTCGTATCTGACATTTCTGGCGCATAAGGCTTAGGCTTGCGCGCATGAGCGCAGAGACTTTTTACGGACCGGATTTCAATTTACTTAGCCAGCAAGATCCAGATATTGCGGCGGTATTACTCTCTGAACTAGAGCGTCAACAGACGAATCTGCAATTAATCGCATCCGAGAACTTCACATCGCGCGCAGTGTTGGCAACACTTGGGTCAACACTTTCAAATAAATATGCAGAAGGCTATCCAGGTAAGCGTTATTACGGCGGATGCGAAGAAGTAGATAAAGCAGAAATCATCGCCATCGATCGCGCAAAGACTTTATTTGGTGCAGAGCATGCAAATGTGCAGCCACATTCTGGGGCAAGTGCCAACATTGCGGTCTATCTAGCATTTACCCAGCCAGGTGACACCATTCTTGCGATGTCACTTCCACATGGCGGGCACCTAACGCATGGTTCAAAAGTGAATTTTTCAGGCAAGTGGTTTAACGTCGAGTCATACGGAGTTCGTCAAGATAACGAGTTAATCGATTATGACGAACTGCGCGATACTGCAATCCGCACTAAACCGAAGATGATTTGCTCTGGTGCAACGGCTTATCCATCTCTCGTTGACTTCGAAAAGATTCGCGCTATTTGCGATGAAGTCGGCGCCATCATGTGGGTAGATGCTGCTCACTTCATCGGACTTGTTGCCGGAAAAGCGATTCCGTCACCGGTTCCATATGCAGATGTTGTCTCATTTACTACACATAAAGTTTTGCGCGGCCCACGCGGTGGAATGATTTTGGCGAAGGCAGAACATGCTGCGGCAATTGATAAGGCGGTATTTCCCGGAATACAGGGTGGACCAGTTATGTCATCTGTTGCTGGCAAGGCTGTTGCACTTGCTGAGTGCGCAACGCCTGCTTATCAAAAGTATGCCAAAGATGTAATCGTTAACGCTAAAGCACTTGCTGCAGCCCTTGAAACAGAGGGAATGCGCGCAGTCTCTGGCGGCACACAAACTCACTTAGCCCTTATGGATATTCGCAGCACTGGCGTTACTGGAAAAGTTGCTGACGAGCGATGCGGCCAGGCTGGAATCGTAATGAACAAGAATTCAATTCCTTATGATCCAGAGAAGCCAGGTATAACAAGCGGTATTCGTGTTGGAACACCTGCGACAACAACTCAAGGAATGGGCGTTGCCGAAATGCAGACAATCGCATCGCTAATTGCACGCGCAATCAAGACAGATGATGAGAAATCACATGCTGCCATCAAAAAAGAAGTTCACGCGCTAACTGCGCGATTCCCTATTTACACAGCTTAAGGAAGTACTGCTCGCATGCGCGAATATTTAGTAACACTTCTACTGGCCGCGGCTCTGTGTTACACGATTACGCCGTTTGTTAGAAAATGGGCGCTGCATTTTGGGGCAGTTGCTCAGATTCGAAAGCGCGATATTCACGTCATACCAACACCGCGTTGGGGTGGACTTGCCATGTGGCTAGCGATGACTGGGACCTTCTTAATCGTTGGAAATCTTGAACTCGTCGGAAAATCTTTCGGACGCGATGCCCAAGGAATTTTCTTGGCTGCAACATTTTTAGTAGTTCTGGGCATGCTCGATGATCGCTTTGAATTAGATGCAATTACCAAGCTAGCTGGACAAGCACTTGCTGCAGGCATTCTTTTGCTTTACGGAATTCAGATTTTATGGCTACCGATTAATGGCGTAACGATGTTGCCACCAAGCGTTGGTCAATTACTGACCGTTCTGATCGTTTTGGTTACGATTAACGCAGTTAACTTCGTTGATGGGCTAGATGGGCTAGCCGCTGGAATTGTTGCAATTTCAGGCGCTGCCTTCTTCGCTTTCGCATACTTATTGGCAGTTGTTTATGGCTTTAATCGTGCTGGTGCACCATCACTTATAACGGCTGTCGCTATCGGTGTGTGCCTTGGTTTCTTGCCACATAATTCACATCCCGCCCGCATTTTCATGGGGGATTCAGGCTCGATGTTCTTAGGCCTAATGCTGGCAGCATCTGCAATTACTTTGACTGGGCAAGTAGATCCAAATGCAATCAGCGAAGAGAAGCTGGGTCCTGCTTTATTGCCTTTGCTATTACCTTTCGCAGTTCTTGCAATTCCGTTAGCGGATTTAACACTGGCGATCGTGCGCCGCCTACGTGCAGGCAAGTCTCCGTTCTCATCAGATAAAGAACATTTACATCACCGAATTATGCGCGCTGGCAATACCCAAATTCGTACTGCAGCAATCATGTATCTCTGGACAGCCACGATCGCTTTCCCAGTAAGCATTTCGGCATTCGCACCACTTTGGGTTTCAGCCATTTTTGCAGGTGCAATGTTGGCATTTACGATTCACTTTAGTCGCGGTAAATCAAAATCACTTCGCATCGAAGAAAGTGCTAGCAATGTCTGAAGATAAATCTAATGAATCGCAACTGCTTCGTGGTGCTGTTCGTCCAACTCTGATTGTTGGCGCAGTAGCAATTGCGCTATTTTCAATTTTCCGTGGCTTAAGTGGATTTTATGGATCAGTCCTTGCACAATTCATTGTTGCGATTTATTTCGTAGTCCATATCTTGGTATCGCGCTTAACTCGCAACCTTGATCCGATCAGCACAATGGCGATGGCGCTCTTTTCATACTTTGCCAAACTTTTCTTTCTCGGACTTTTCTTATGGGCGCTGGCCAAATACACCGATCGCGATGTAATTGACCGGCTCAGCTTTGGCGTCGCCGCCTGTGCCTTAACTGTGGCTTGGCTGGGCGGGGAAGTGGCTAGTTACCTCAAACTCAAAACTCATCTACCATTGCCACCCCAAGCCAATTCGTAAGCACCGTCCACGGAGGTCCAAGTGAGTAACAGCAGACAGAACAAGCGCGATGAAAACGCTATGTGGACGATCTTTGGATACCTTCTATCTGGGCTGCTCTTCTGGGGTGGGGTTGGCTACGCCGCAGATCGTTGGCT
>CAITKS010000061.1 GCA_903893085.1 uncultured Actinomycetes bacterium
CTTACCCCTCGTATCCGATCGAGACGCCAAAGTAGAACGAAGGAGTTCGTGTGATTCGCTTTGAGAATGTGACGAAGTTGTATTCGGGACAAGATCGTCCAGCCTTGGACACTGTCAGCCTAGAAATTGTTAAAGGTGAATTCGTATTCCTTGTTGGTCTCTCTGGTTCTGG
The DNA here is from genome assembly GCA_903893085.1 of uncultured Actinomycetes bacterium. Next base: position 173 of record CAITKS010000061.1, read on the forward strand.
TAAGTCAACTTTCTTACGTTTGATCCTGCGCGAAGAACGCCCAACAGCAGGAATCATCCACGTTGCTGGAAAAGATTTAGGAAAGCTTGCTAACCACAAAGTTCCAGAGCTTCGTCGCCAAGTTGGAACTGTTTTCCAGGATTTCCGTTTGCTACAGAATAAAACGATTAGCGAAAATGTGGCATTTACTTTGCACGTACTTGGTTATTCCAAGAAAGAGATAGCGCGCGAAGTTCCTGAAGTTCTAGAACTAGTTGGTTTAGAAGATAAAGGCGATCGCATGCCTAATGAAATCTCAGGCGGAGAACAACAACGTGTGGCAATTGCTCGCGCATATGTCAGCCGCCCAGCGATTATCATCGCCGATGAGCCAACTGGAAACCTTGACCCAGCAACATCTGTCGGCATCATGAAATTACTCGATCGCATCAACCGCGAAGGCACCACAGTTTTGATGGCAACCCACGATGCCGGAATCGTTGATCAGATGCGCAAGCGTGTGATCGAACTCGATAGTGGCCACGTGATTCGCGACCAAGTGCGCGGCGTCTATGGATACACGGGCTAGTTAGATTCAAGGGATAAGGTAAATACATGCGCGCAGGATTTTTGTTCAGTGAAGTCAGAATCGGACTTCGCCGTAACTTAACGATGACCTTTGCGGTAATTGTTACAACCGCAATCTCACTTTCCCTGCTCGGAATCGGCCTTCTTTCAAATGCTCAAGTCGGTGCGATGAAGGATTATTGGTATGACAAGATCGAAGTTTCGGTCTATCTCTGCGGATCTTTATCAGAATCACCAAGTTGTGTTGGTGGCGTTGTTTCACCTGAACAAAGACTGACAATCAAGAGCGATTTAGAAGCTTTGCCAGTTGTACAAAGCGTTTTCTATGAATCGCAATCAGAGGCTTATTCGCGTTTCCAAGAACGATTTAAGGATTCTGCAATCGCACAAAATGTGACTGCAGATCAATTGCCAGAATCTTTCCGCGTTAAATTAACTGATCCAACCCAATACGCAGTTGTAGTAAGCGCGTTTTCGGGCCGTCCCGGTGTGGATGTTGTTCAAGATCAACGCAGCATCTTGGAGAAGTTCTTTAAATTGCTAAATGTCCTTCGAAACGGTGCTTTGTTAGTTGGTCTCTTCTCGGTGCTGACTGCCGGACTTTTGATCTCAAATACTTTGCGTATTGCAGCCTTTAACCGTCGCCGCGAAACCGGCGTTATGAAACTTGTTGGCGCATCTTCTTGGTCTATTCAATTGCCATTCTTGCTCGAAGGTATTTTCTCAGCGCTAATTGGTTGGGTATTTGCAACTGGTTTATTGGCTGGACTTAAGAGCGTTGTTGATTCAAAGGTTGCACCTCTTCTTACATTCACCAATTTCTTTGGTTGGAACGAAGTTTGGATCGCATCTGCTTGGCTATTACTTGCCGGTTTAGGTGTTTCAACAGTTGCCTCAGTAATTACGCTGCGCCGATTCCTCAAGGTCTAAGCGGTCGCTGACGTGGTGAAAGAAGTCGGCCGAAAACTCATCGCGCAGAATAAGAAGGCGCGCCATGATTATTCGATCGAAGATGTTTATGAATGTGGCATTGTTCTAAACGGTACCGAAGTTAAATCTTTGCGCGCAGGACGCGCGTCGCTGATCGATGGTTATGCAACAGTTGAAAATGGTGAACTTTGGTTAGC
>CAITKS010000062.1 GCA_903893085.1 uncultured Actinomycetes bacterium
GACTGCTGCTGATGGATGCAATTTCTCCAAAATTGTAAACGCATCAACGTTTTTCTTGCTTTCGATCAACGCACCGGTTACATCTGTTGCCAAGTGCATAACATTTGCCAAGTGCAACACAAATGGAGATTCGGGAACGTTTGTTGAAGTACAGAAAGAATCAAGAGCGTCTGCAACCGAACGCACTGCGTATTCGTGTTCTTCTAAATCTTTTGATGATCGGGCAAGTGATGCTGCAAGTGCCAAATCTTTTTCATCATCGCCAGTCTTGCTGATTGTTCCGGCGAGCACACGGGATGTAACCATGCCACGAGAAAGGCGAAGTAGTAACTCTGGTGTTGCACCAACCAGGCCATCAACAGCAAAAATCCAAGTAGATGGATATTCGCTACCTAAGTTACGTAATATTTTGCGGGCATCGATAGGTCTGTGTGAATTAACGATTAGGTCGCGCGCCAGAACCACTTTTTCGAGTTCAGTATTTTCAATTTCATCAATTGCTTTTGCAACGCGCAGTTGCCATTCGGCAGGACTTAAGGATCCGTCGCCCCAATTGAATTCGGAATCGGCAAGTACTTGCTTCTCTTCTTGCAGCGCAGGTTGTGGCTGATCACCGATCCAAGTTATCCAAGAGCTGCCGTTGCGCATTCCGACCACAATTTTTGGAATTACCAGCACAGATTCTTCATCGGGATCGAAAGAAAATGAAGTGAAAAGAACAGGCCCAGTACCGCTTAAATGAACTGAATCTGAAACTGCAAATTTCTCGAGTTGTTGATGCCACCACTTGCGAGCATCAGCGAAGCGATTTGGTCCACTTACTGAAGTCTTTGCGTAAATTCCCCAACCAACTAAACCATCTCCACCGCGCACCCACGAAAGCGGCGCATCGTCAGTGAGTAGATCAAGCAACGGCAGATGTTCGCCAAGGCGTGCAGAAGTCACTGGAATAAGGGAAGGCATAGAAAATTACTTTAGCGCGCAAGTTTCTGAGAAATTTTGCGCCAGATCAAAGGCAGTGATGTTGCTGTAATTGCAATTTTGATTACTTCACCAAAGATGAATGGGGTAAGACCTGCGCTAATAGTTTGCGCCCAAGTTAATTCCAGCGATGAGTGCAACCAAGTTAAACCGAATGCGAAAACAATTGCGCTGCCGAGAATTAGCGCAGGGAAAGAAGTTTTAAACTTCTGATCGGCTTTGCGATCTGCGAGCGCACCAAGCACCAACGTTGCGACCAACATCCCAATTAGATATCCACCAGTTGCACCTGTTAAACGCGCAAAACCGTAATTTGTTGCACCTGTTGATGCTGCAAATACCGGCGCACCTGCAATGCCGGCCAATAAATATGTAGCAAAAGTTGCAAAACCAAAACGAGCACCGTATGTCGTTCCAATTAAATAGACAGCTAGCGTTTGACCAGTGACCGGAACAGGAGATCCCGGAACTGGGATAGCAATCTGAGCCATTGCGGCGATAAAAAGGGTTCCGCCAACGATAAAACTGGCCTGTGTAAGCGCTGAACTTCGCGGAAAGATGGTTGCCCGAAGTGATCCAGTTGCGACCGACATTTATTACCCCTTTGCGCCCCAGTAAAGATCTTTGAGTTGTGGATGAGCCTACTCTTGCGAGAGACTTGGCCCATGTCGCGCGCAAATATGGATAAAAACCCCGATGAAGTCGCCGCAATGTTCGATGGGGTAGCCAAGCGTTATGACCTGGTCAATGATCTTTTGAGTCTGGGCCAGACCAAAGCTTGGCGCCGGGCCACGACCGCGATCATCGCCCCAGCACCTGGGATGAAGATCTTGGATTTAGCCGCTGGTACAGGGTCGAGCTCAGAACCGCTGGCTGAGGCAGGCGCCGACGTAATTCCCGCTGATTTTTCAGAAGGCATGTTGGCCGCAGGGCGCAAAGCTCGTCCGCATCTGCCATTTACCTTTGCCGACGCGTTAAATCTCCCCTTTGCTGATGGGGAATTCGACGTTGTGACCATCTCTTTCGGCCTTCGCAACACCTCAGATACCGATAAAGCCCTAAGGGAAGCCCTACGGGTAACTAAAAAGGGCGGGCGGGTAGTCATAGCCGAGTTTTCCAGCCCAACCTGGGCCCCATTTCGCAAGATTTATACCAATTACTTGATGCGCGCCCTGCCGGCGATCGCCAAAAAGACCTCATCAAACCCAGATGCCTATATTTACTTAGCCGAATCCATCCGCGCCTGGCCAAATCAGAAGGCGCTCGCCGCCAAGATCGAAGCCGCCGGCTGGAGCCAAGTTGGCTGGACCAATCTGACCTTTGGTGTTGTTGCAGTTCACAGAGGCGTCAAGGCCTAACGGTCACGACCACCCCCATGGCCACCTTAGGATTTCGCTTGTGAGCGCAAATCCGTATGTTCCGATTCTGGCAATTGCCGCAGTCGGCTTTGGGTTCGCTTTAATCTCTATCGTCGCCGCAGCCGTTACTGGTCCGGCTCGCTATAACCGCGCAAAGCTCGAAGCATACGAATGCGGAATCGAGCCTTCACCGCAAGCTGCACAAGGTGGACGTTTTCCAGTTAAGTACTTTTTAACAGCGATGTTATTTATCATTTTTGATATTGAAATCGTTTTCCTTTATCCATGGGCTGTCACATTTGATCAACTTGGACTTTTCGGTTTGGTTGAAATGGCAATCTTCATCGCAACAGTATTCGTCGCATACGCATATGTATGGCGCCGCGGAGGTCTCGAGTGGGATTAGAAGAAAAATTACCTAGCGGAATTGTTCTCACCTCTGTTGAGAAACTTGCGGGTTACATGCGTAAGAACTCACTCTGGCCAGCAACTTTTGGTTTGGCATGCTGTGCAATTGAAATGATGGCAGCTGGTGCAGGTCGTTATGACTTAGCGCGATTTGGAATGGAAGTTTTCCGCGCATCCCCACGTCAAGCAGATTTAATGATTGTTGCCGGTCGCGTATCAAACAAAATGGCCCCAGTCCTTCGCCAGATTTATGATCAAATGGCAGCGCCAAAGTGGGTTATTGCAATGGGTGCATGTGCATCATCCGGCGGAATGTTTAACAACTATGCAATCGTGCAAGGTGTTGACCATGTTGTTCCTGTAGATATTTACTTGCCAGGCTGTCCGCCACGTCCAGAAATGTTGATGGATGCAATTCTTAAACTGCACGATCAAATTTATGATGAAAAACTTGGACCAAACCGCGAAAAGGTTATTAAAGAAGTAGAACTCGCTGCGATGAACGCGACTCCAACTCATCAGTTAAAGGGGTTGCTCGCTTAAATGTCTGAAGATAAGCAAGGAATGTTTGGCGCGCACGGAACTGGGGATACCTCAGGTTACGGCGGGCTGGTTCGTAGCGCCGCAAGCACTGGCTCAACTGAGCGCCCATACGGTGGATATTTTGATCAAGTTACCGATGATCTAGAACGCGCATACCCAGATTTCGCTGATGCCATCGAACGCGTTGTTGTTGATCGCGGCGAACTTACTTTGCATATCAAGCGCGAGCGTTTGGTTGAAGTCGCACTTATCTTGCGTGACAAACTTAAATTTGAAATGTCTATGGGAGTCTCTGGTGTTCATTATCCAGAAGATACAAACCGCGAACTTCATGCGGTTTATCACTTGTTATCTGTTACAAATAATCAGCGAATTCGTTTAGAAGTATCTGTTGCAGATACCGATCCACACATTCCATCTTTGGTTGAAGTTTGGGCGGGTTCAAACTGGAACGAACGCGAAACATTCGACATGTTCGGAATCGTCTTCGATGGCCATCCTGGCTTAACTCGCATCTTGATGCCAGATGATTGGCAAGGACATCCGCAACGTAAGGATTACGCACTTGGCGGAATCGGCGTTGAATACAAGGGCGCCGTTACACCACCTCCATCAGATCGGAGGACATACAAGTGAGTACATACGCAGATCCATATGCATCATCGCGCGAAACCACTGAAGGCACCGTCTTCTCAGTAACTGGCGGCGATTGGGATTCACTTGTTACCGAAATCGGACAAGCAAAAGAGGAACGTGTTGTTGTAAATATGGGGCCACAGCACCCATCAACTCACGGCGTGCTTCGTTTAGTTCTTGAACTTGAAGGCGAAACTGTTACTGAAGTTCGATGTGGTATCGGTTACCTGCACACAGGTATTGAAAAGAACATCGAATTCCGCAACTGGACTCAGGCCACAACATTTGTAACTCGTATGGATTACTTGGCTCCACTCTTTAACGAAGCGGCATATTGCCTTGGCGTTGAAAAACTCCTTGGAATCACCAACGATGTTCCAGAAAAAGCTAACGTTATTCGCGTAATGATGATGGAGTTCAACCGCATCTCATCTCACATGGTTGCACTCGGCACTGGCGCACTTGAACTTGGTGCTCTTTCACCAATGATCTTCTGCTTCCGCGAACGCGAGAAGGTTTTGGATATCTTCGAATTTATCTCAGGTCTGCGCATGAATATGGCCTATATCCGCCCAGGCGGAGTTGCTCAAGATTTACCTGCCGGCACTGTCGATAAGGTTTTGGCAACAGTTAAAGACTTGCGCCATAGCTTTAAAGATAACGAGAAGTTGTTGGTCGGTAACAGCATCTGGATGAAGCGCACCGAAGGAATTGGTTATTTGGACTTGGCCGGTGCAACAACTCTTGGTGTTACTGGTCCAGTAATTCGCGCAACTGGTCTGCCACTAGATCTTCGTAAGATCCAGCCATATTCCGGATATGAAAATTATAAATTTGATGTTGTAACAGCCGACACCTGCGATGTTTATGGCCGATTCTTAATTCGCATAAATGAACTAGAACAATCACTTCGCATCATCGAACAATGCGCTGAAAAACTTAAATCGCTAGAAGGCGCACCAGTTATGGTTGCCGATAAGAAGATCGCATGGCCGGCACAACTTGCTATCGGTGCTGACGGTATGGGTAATTCACTTAGCCATATCCGCGAAATCATGGGCACATCAATGGAAGCTTTGATCCATCACTTCAAGTTAGTCACTGAAGGTTTCCGCGTCCCGGCCGGACAAGTTTATTCAGCAGTTGAATCACCACGTGGTGAACTCGGTGCCCACGTTGTTTCCGATGGTGGTACACGTCCTTACCGCGTGCATTTCCGCGAACCATCTTTTAATAACTTGCAATCGACTTCTGCCATGTGCGAAGGCTCAATGGTTGCCGACATCATCGGTGCAGTTGCATCGATCGATCCTGTGATGGGAGGCGTTGACCGCTAATGTCTTACACACCTGAACAACTGCAAGTAATGGATTCAATGATTAAGCGCTACCCACGTAGTCGCTCAGCGATTATGCCGTTATTACATTATGTGCAATCAATCGCTGGTTACGTAACCAATGAAGGTATCGAATTAATCGCGAAGTTGCTGCAATTAGAAACTGCTGAAGTTTCTGCAGTTGCAACTTTCTATACCCAATACAAGCGCAAGCCAGTTGGTGAGTATCACGTAGGCGTTTGCACCAATACGCTCTGTGCGGTTATGGGCGGAGATGCGATATTTGCAGCGCTTAAAGACCACCTGGGCGTTGAAAATGATGGCGTTACAGCAGATGGCAAAGTTTCTCTTGAACATATCGAATGCAACGCAGCTTGCGATTACGCACCTGTTGTTATGGCTAACTGGGAGTTCTATGACAACCAAGATGTTTCATCAGCCAAAGAGTTAGTTGATTCAATGCGCAAAGGAACTCCAAAGCCTCCAACACGTGGACCAAATTCATTAGTTACTTGGAAAGAAGCATCAGCAGTTCTTGCAGGTTTAAATGATGGAAAAGCTGGCGAAGGCGTACAAGCTGGCGCTCCAACTTTGCTTGGTTTAAATCTTTCGAAAGAGGGCAAGTAATGACAAAACTAGCTCCAGTACTTTCTGCGCACTGGGATGAGAAAGATTCATTTACCATCGAGGCGTACACACGCCACGGTGGATACAAAGCATCTTCAAAAGCACTTGCTATGGATCCGGATGCAGTAATTCAACTTGTTAAAGATTCTGGACTTCGTGGTCGTGGTGGCGCAGGCTTCCCAACCGGAATGAAGTGGGGATTTATTCCACAAGGCGATGAAAAAGATCATTACCTAGTTGTAAATGCTGACGAATCAGAACCAGGTACTTGCAAAGATACGCCACTGTTGATGGCTAACCCCCACGTACTTATCGAAGGTTGCATCATCGCTTGTCACGCAATTCGCGCAAAGCACGCTTTCATTTATATTCGCGGCGAAGTAACCCACGTTGTCCGTCGCCTAAATCAAGCAATTGAAGATGCCTACAAAGCAGGTCACCTTGGAAAAGGTATTGATGTTGTTCTGCACGTTGGTGCGGGTGCATATATCTGTGGTGAAGAAACAGCACTTCTTGATTCACTAGAAGGTTTCCGCGGTCAACCACGTCTGCGTCCACCATTTCCTGCAATCGCAGGTTTGTATGCACGTCCAACAGTTGTAAATAACGTTGAATCAATTGCATCTGTTCCGGCAATCATTGCTAACGGTGCTGAGTGGTACCAAGGTATGGGTACCGAAAAATCAAAGGGAACCACGCTTTATTCACTATCTGGCCACGTGAAAAATCCTGGTCAATTTGAGGCACCACTGGGAATTACATTGCGTGAAATTCTGGAACTTGCCGGCGGAGTTCGAAGCGGTCACAAACTTAAGTTCTGGACACCAGGTGGATCATCAACGCCACTATTTACTGATGAACATCTCGATGTCCCGCTTGATTACGAAGGCGTTTCTGCAGCCGGATCAATGCTCGGTACAAAAGCACTTCAAATCTTTGATGAAACCACCTGCGTTGTTCGTGCGGTATTGCGTTGGACCGAATTTTATAAGCACGAATCTTGCGGCAAGTGCACACCATGTCGCGAAGGCACTTGGTGGCTGGTACAGATTCTGCGCGATCTCGAAAATGGAGTTGGTACAGAGGCAGACCTTGCTAAGTTGCTCGATCTTTGCGACAACATCATGGGACGTTCCTTCTGCGCACTAGGTGATGGAGCAACTAGCCCAATCACATCTTCAATTAAATATTTCCGTGACGAATATCTGGCACACCTAACCAACGGTGGATGCCCATTCGATCCTGTTAAATCCACACTGTTTTCTGGAGTGAACGCATAATGACAACAACTCAAGAGAACGCAACTGCACAAGCAGTAGAACTAATTACCGTCGTCATCGATGGTTTTGAAGTTAGCGTCCCTAAAGGAACTCTGGTTATTCGCGCCGCTGAAAAACTTGGTATCCAGATCCCACGTTTCTGCGATCACCCATTACTTGATCCAGTTGGAGCATGTCGCCAATGTTTGGTTGACATCGAAATTAACGGTCGTGCATTTCCAAAGCCACAAGCATCTTGCACAATTCCAGTAGAACCAAACATGATTGTAAAAACCCAACTCACTTCACCTGTTGCTGAAAAAGCACAACGCGGAGTTATGGAACTTTTGCTGGTTAACCACCCACTTGATTGTCCAGTCTGCGACAAGGGTGGCGAATGTCCGTTGCAGAACCAAGCGATGAGCACCGGCAATGGAGAAACTCGTTTCGAGGGCGTAAAGCGCGTTTTTGAAAAGCCAGTTGCAATCTCTTCACAGGTACTGCTCGATCGCGAACGTTGCGTACTTTGCGCGCGTTGCACACGTTTTTCTGATCAAATCGCTGGCGATCCATTTATCACTCTTAACGAACGTGGTGCGTTGCAACAAGTTGGAATTTATGAGAACCAACCATTCGAGTCTTACTTCTCAGGCAACACTGTTCAAATCTGTCCGGTTGGTGCTTTAACGGGTGCTGCTTATCGCTTCCGTGCCCGTCCATTTGATTTAGTTTCAACGCCATCTGCCTGCGAACACTGCGCATCAGGTTGCGATATGCGCACCGATGTCCGTCGTGGAAAGACTCTACGTCGCCTTGCCGGTGATGACGCATCCGTTAACGAAGAATGGAACTGCGATAAGGGTCGTTGGGCATTTAAATATGTCACCGCTGTTGATCGCCTGACAACTCCAATGGTTCGTGGCGCCGATGGCGTTCTTGCACCAGCGTCTTGGCCAGAAGCCCTAGCTGCAGCAGCTGCCGGAATTAAGGGAAAGCGCACTGCGATTTTAGTTGGAGGCCGTGCAACAACTGAAGATGCTTACGGTTACAGCAAGTTTGCTCGTATTGCACTTGGTACTAACGATATTGATTTCCGCACCCGCGTTACATCCGATGAAGAGCGCGATTTCCTGGCAGCAAAGGTTGTCGGATCCACTACGACATATCGTGATATTGATGTTGCAGACCACGTGGTGCTTATCGGATTCGAACCCGAAGAAGAATCACCAATCGTTTTCTTGCGTATTAACAAGCAGGTTCGCAAGCGTGCGCTAAAGGTAAGCGCTGTTGCAACCAAACTTTCCATCGGCGTTGAAAAGTTAAAGGCCAACTTTATTAAGGTTGCACCTGGCGCTGAAAGTGCAGCGGTTGCCTCACTTGAAATAACTGGCAAATCAATAATTCTTATCGGAGAACGCGCATCAGAAACAGCTGGGTTACTTTCAACTGTTGCAAGCGTTGCCGAGAAAACTGGCGCAAAGATTGCCTGGATTCCACGTCGCGCAGGCGAACGCGGTGCACTTGAAGCAGGAGCAATTGGCGCACTTCTGCCAGGTGCTCGACCAGTATCAGATGCGGCAGCCCGCGTAGACATTGCTGCGGTTTGGGGAGTTCCAACACTTCCTGCAAATCCGGGTCGCACTACAAATGAAATTATCAGCGCTCTTAACTCTGGAGATCTTGATGCCGTTGTTGTCGGTGGAGTAGATCCACTTGATATGCCAAACAGTGCAGCAGCAATTAGTGCGCTTAAGAAATCTTTTGTTGTCTCACTTGAAATCGCAACATCTGCTGTTACTGATGTTGCAGATGTGGTTCTGCCAGTTGCAGCAATTACCGAAAAATCTGGCTCTTTCCTTAACTGGGAAGGCCGTCCTCGCGCCTTTGATGCGGCAGTATCTGATTCACTAAACCGCTCAGATCTTCGTATCTTGTCCGCACTTGCTGATGTCATGGGTGAATCAATAATGCTTGGAACGGTCACGCAAGCAGCGCGCGAAATTGCATCTCTTGGTAAATGGGATGGTGCTCGAGTTCAACTTTCAACTGTTTCAGCAACTGGTGCAAAGAACGTTTCAAATAACGAAGCGCTTCTTAATTCATGGCGCCGCTTGCTAGATTTAGGAACTTTGCAAAAGGCTGAAGCCAACTTGGCAGGCACTGCCCGCAAATCGGTTGCAGTTATTTCTCCAAAGCGCGCACAATCACTTGGTGCAAAAGATGGCGATATTTTGCGAGTATCTAATTCACATGGATCAATTTCATTGCCAGCCCTCATTGAAGATATTCACGATGACGCAGTTTGGGTGCCTCGTAATTCATTTGGATCACAGACTTTAATTTCACTCAATGCAGCACACGGCGATGTCGTAACGGTGGTGAAGGCATGAATAACGCAACGCTTCTATTAGATGATCCAGGTTGGATTATTACCCTCAAAGCAGTAATCGTTTTTGCGGTTTGCGTAGTTTTAACGATCATGTCTGTTTGGGCAGAACGTCGCATTGTTGCTCGCATGCAGATGCGTGTTGGACCAAACCGCGTTGGAAAATTTGGACTTATTCAAGCACTTGCCGATGGCGTGAAGCTTGCGCTTAAGGAAGATTTAATTCCGGCAGCGGCAGATAAAATCGTCTTCATAATTGCGCCAATTATCAGTGCAACTGCAGCATTTATGGCCTTTGCGGTTATGCCGCTTACTGGTCCAGTTAATTTCTTTGGCGAAGAGACCGTAATGCAGTTAACTGATATTCCTGTTGGCGTTCTTTATGTGCTGGCAATTGCATCAGTTGGTGTTTACGGAATTGTTCTTGCCGGCTGGTCATCAGGTTCTACTTATCCACTTCTGGGCGGACTTCGTTCGAGTGCACAAGTTATTTCTTATGAAATTGCCATGGGTCTCTCACTTGTCGCAGTCTTTATTTATTCAGGATCAATGTCTACATCTTCAATCGTGCAGGCGCAGCAAGATACCTGGTGGTACGGTCTTGTTCTATTTCCTTCATTTGTTATCTATGCGATTTCAATGGTTGGTGAAACCAACCGCGCACC
>CAITKS010000063.1 GCA_903893085.1 uncultured Actinomycetes bacterium
GCCCAAACATCAGAACCACGTCCCGTGTTTCCAGTGCGTTCGAGAACTGTAAACAACATTAACGTCGCACCGCTTGCGGCTGCGCGGCGAACGGCTGCGGCATAAAGTGCTTGCGCAACTTCAGGTTTATACCCTGGGCGCAACGCATCGTTTGCACCTGCATGAAAAGATAACAAAGTATCTGGGCCAGTTACCAAATTAATTGCCACCGGCAGCTGATCATCAATTACTTGCTTAAGTAATTTTCCGCGGATCGCCAAATTCACGTAAGTGAATTCAGGGTTGGCGCGAGCCATCTCATCTGCGATGCGATCTGCCCATCCGCGATATTGCCCGTTGACAATCTCATCGGACATGCCTTCGGAGTAGGAATCTCCACAGACAATTAAACGTTTGTACTTCATCTACCTTTTCTTTCTAGCTATTTGCGGCGCTGCTCATCTACCCAGAACAAAGCAATTGACGTTGCCACACTGGCGTTAAGTGATTCAGTTGTTGCACGCATCGGAATCGAAACAACCAAATCGCATTTTTCACGAACTAGACGAGAAAGACCTTTGCCTTCTGAGCCAACAACGACCATGACATTCTCTTTGGCAACTTTCATACCGCTAAGTGTCTGATCTGATTCACCATCTAAACCGATAACAAAACAGCCTAATTTCTTCGCATCTTCGATGGTCCGTGCCATATTTGTTACTTGTGCAACCGGTAAACGTGCTGCTGCACCAGAAGATGATTTCCAAGCAGATGCGGTCATTGCTGCTGCGCGACGTTCGGTCATAACAACACCGGCTGCGCCAAATGCTGCCGCACTTCGCACAATTGCACCTAAGTTACGTGGATCTGTAACACCATCAAGTGCGACGATCAAGATTGGATGATTTGCGCGTTCTGCAATTTCTTGGAATGAGGAATATTGGTAAGGCTTAATTGCCAGGATAATTCCTTGGCTATTTGCATTAATGCCTTCTAGCTCAGCGCGATGTACTTCGCGAATCGGCAGCTGTTGGTGCAAGGCAAGTTGCAGCGCTTCTGCAACGCGATCATCAACATCAATGCTGCGCGCAACGATAAGTTCAGTTGCCGGAACGCTGGCGCGAAGTGCTTCCAAAACAGCGTTGCGACCAGAAACAATTTCACCCTTAGGTTTTTCGCTACGACCTGTGCGTGTGCGAGGTGCAGCTTTCTTTTCAGCAGCCTTCTTGCGCTTTGCAGCTGCGTGATACGGACGATCTTCAGCCTTAGGTGTTGGACCTTTACCTTCTAAACGACGTTTATTTTTTCCGCCGGTTCCGCCGGTTGGTCCTTTCTTTGAACTTGATCGAGCTGCGCCACGAGGTTTTGCAGTGCCGGCCATTTACTTCTCGCTTATCTGTGAGATAGACCAACGTGGCCCTTGTGCTGTGTCTTCAATAACTATTCCGAGTGCAGCTAATCCATCACGAATTTGATCGGATGCTGCAAAGTCTTTGCGATCGCGCGCTGCAGTGCGTTGTGCCAGCGCCAATTGAATAACACCATCTAACGCATCTGTTAAATCTTCTCCACCGTTTGAAGTAAATGCAGGATCAAATGGATCGCAACCAAGTATTTCAAGTGCGCCGCGAATTTCATCGGCGCTGGCTTTAATGACAGCCTTATCACCTGAAGTAATTGCGCTATTTCCAAGGCGCAGCGCTTCAGAAATGCCTGCCAAAGCAGTTGGTACCGCTAAATCATCGTTCATTGCATCGGTAAAACCTTGTGAAATAACAGGTGTTGGCGCAGCGCCAAGAATCTCAGTTGCGCGCGTAAGGAAACCTTCGATGCGACGAAAGGCGGTTGCTGATTCAGCCAAAGCTTCATGTGAAAATTCGAGCATCGAACGATAATGCGCACTGCCCAGATACCAACGAAGTTCAATTCC
>CAITKS010000064.1 GCA_903893085.1 uncultured Actinomycetes bacterium
GGTCGCGAAGGCGATGGCTATATTATAATTTGTCCACAGGGGTAAATGCACATCCAAAAGCCCTAATTTGCCGCTTTTTGCGGCTTATTTCTTAATTCAGTTGGCTTTATTTAAGATCCCTCGAATTACATCGCCGACGGCATCGACTTCGACTAAGAATCCGTCATGGCCAAAGGGTGAAGAAATCTCAACTACAGGTTGAGCCGTAGGCGTGAGTTCGGCGATTTCGGCCTGTAATCGCGGGGTGAAGAGGCGATCTGAATCAATAGAGACCACAGTTACCGGGATCTTGATGGTCGCAAGTGCCTTATCTACACCCCCGCGCTCTCGCCCAATATCGTGCGAGCTCATGGCATCGGTCAGGATTATGTAGGTATTTGGGTCAAAGCGATGAGCCAATTTATGGGCTTGATGATCAAGGTATGACTCAACGGCATATCGGCCGGTGTCATCACCCTGCATCTGGCGACCAAAGCGAACATCCATTTCAGATTCCGTACGATAAGTCAGGTGCGCAATTCGGCGCGCGATTCCCATACCTTCATATGGGCCGTGCTCTTGTTCGTAGTAATCACCGCCATTGAAATACTGATCAGATTTAATTGCTCGAATTTGAATCGAGTGAGTTCCGATTTGATCACCTGTTGCAACCGCGCTTGACCCAATGGTGCAGATTGCTTCAACGCGTTCTGGTAATTGCACCGCCCATTCAAGTGAACGCATTCCGCCCAAAGATGGACCAACTGCTAATTTATACTTCTTGATTCCAAGTGCGTCACTGAATTTAACTTCGGCTGCAACCATGTCGCGCACTGTTAAATATGGAAACCGCGAGCCCCAACGTTTGCCATCGGGTGCAAGAGATGATGGCCCAGTGCTTCCTTGACAGCCACCAATTACATTCGGACAAACTACATAAAATTTATTGGTATCAAATGGCAGACCCGGGCCAACCATTTGTGGCCACCAACCAGGAACATCAGACCAACCGGTCATTGCATGGTTAACTAAAATTACATTGTCTTTATTCTTATTTAACTCGCCCCAAGTTTGATAAGCGATTGTGATGTCAGGTAATACAACACCTGATTCAAGGGTTAAGTCGCCAATTTTTATAAACTTGCGATCACCTGGATCATCGCCTTCGAGCCAAGCGCCTGTTACCCAAGTATCACTTGCCGAGTGGCGATGTTTCGCTGAATCGTTCTCTGTTGTACCCATAACTAATCCTTAACGCACTTGCTCTAATCGCTTAAGACCAGAACCAGGTCGTCACCCGGAGCACCCCGCCGCGGTGGAGGGTTGCCGTCTAGTAAGCCGGGGCTAGTACCTAGAACTCGTGACCTGGGGAAATTGTAACTCGCGGCGCTCGCAGCTGCGAACCTTTTAACTGCGGCTAGTTACCCTCAAATATTGCACTTTTCACCTTCGGATGTAGCTGCTCACGCATCTGGATAAAGGCGGCAGCCGGCCAACCCGCGCTGAAAACTCGACGAAGCAATAGGGCCAGTGAATAGCCAGGGTTATCAATCAACGCGCGATCAAGTGCTTTATGCGCCAGCGCGCCTTGGCCAGATTCATATGCCACTGCGGCAAAGATCGAAGCAATCGGTGCCACATAACCAACTGGTGCGATACGCAATAACTCTTTCCACATTGTCCAATATGCCTCAATATTTTCGGCGCTATGAATACCAAGTGCGTAATCGCGAACTTGAATATCAGATAAGCGACCGATTACTTGTGCCACTAAATCTGGATCACTACTACCCCGCCCAAATTCATATAGTTGGCCTAAATCCACTACTGCTGTTGCACCATCTCGCTGTTTCTCATTTAGATCTGGCGAACCTTCGTGCACAAAATAACTCTCAACTTGAGCGATGAACTCGACTCCGATATTTGGGAGTGCAGCAATTGAGTCAGCTAATTTAGATACATCAATGAACGGCAATGTACGCCCAGCCATTACTTGTTCGGCTGCAACTCTAGAACTGTCAAAATCTGGCAAAACATTGCCTTCAGGTGGGCAACAAGAAATATCCTCACAAATAACTGAACGCCAGCGGTTTCCGATCACTTCAATTGATTCGCGAATCGCAATTGAGTTCTTTGCTAACGAAATTGCCATGTAACCCAGAACCTCTGTGCCAGTTTCATGAAGCTCAGGTTTATCACTTGGCACATAGGCCAACATAAGTGCGGCATCAGCGCCATCGAGTTTAAGGTGATGCGCTAATAAATCATAAGCATCGGTATTTTCTTCTTTGGGATAATCAACGCGCATAGCCATCGAAACTAGGTCACCCTTGATGGCCACTAAAACCAGCGAATCACTTGGGTGATAGCCAATTAGGAAAGGAATTGCAGCTAATAAGTCATGTGGAGAAGTGAGTGTTGTCATGCCTGTGAACCTAAATTAACAGACCGACTGAATTAAGGAATCAGCTAATTGCTGTGGATGGTTAAAACATGAAGCGCGTTGGCGCAATAACCACGGTTACTACGGCAAAAACTGTGGTCTTGATCGTGCCAGTTATTGCGCGAGTGGTGCCATTGTGGGTCCAGTTACCGTTCCAGCTCTGCACCAAAATAA
>CAITKS010000065.1 GCA_903893085.1 uncultured Actinomycetes bacterium
GCCACCGCTATCTTTGATGATCTTGAGATATGTCTCAAGGCTTGGTGTGACTGTGCGTTCTTCAAGTTCTGGATCAAGAATGACCATTAATTCATAGTGACGCATGCGTTAACCCGACCTCCTCTGGACTAAGACGGCCACGGCATTTCCGTGACAGGAGGGTTAGTGCTTCTTTGTTTGGCTAACCCGATGGGCGCCTCACGCTGAAGGGTCAAGGGTACGCGTTGCCGCTTTCAAAGAGAAATTCACGCAGGGATTTGTGGGCAAGTGGGCCCTGGATACCGCCTGCAAGACCCCGGCGGACCAAAGCTGAGATTAGGTAAATCGTGGCTGCGATCCGGATGAAGGTGATGATCGCGTAACCAAAGAGCGGAAGACCAAATGTGGCACCTGTAACCGTTGCCAAGTGCTGCCAAATTGCAATGTGATAAATCAGTTCTGCGCCTTGCCAGATCCAGAACGCATGCAAATCACGTTTATCGATAAGTGCAATTACGGCAAGCGGTGTCAACCATAAAACATATTGCGGTGAATAAACTTTGCTGGCGCACATAACTGTTGCAAGAACTATGAAGCTAAGGGCTGCAAGTGATGGCACATATCTAAGTTCTAAAACATAAATTGCGATACCGGCTAAACCCGCAAGCAAAATCAAAACTGATAGGTAATTAGTGTTTGGCATATTTATGCCAAGTGATGACATCGCATACCAAAGGGAACCCCAGTCGGGCCCGCGCGAGATGTTTAATTGGTAGAAACGTAACCATCCTTCTGGCGTGGTTAAGAAAACTGGCAAGTTTATGGCCGCGAAAGTTCCGGATGCAATTAATAAATATCGAATCGCACTTGAGATTTGATTGCGCCTAAAGAAAATCAAAGCAATTGGGATCAAAAGAAATATCGGCATGAATTTAGTTGAAATTGATAGACCTAAGGCAATTGCGCTGTAATCCAATTGCTTTCGATCAAACCAATAAATCGCACCGAGCATTGAGATGATTGCCCACAAATCCCAATTTATATATAGCGAAGCAATTGCCGCCGGTGCCAACGGAGTCAAATATGCAAACTCTGGACGCATCTTAAATACGATTAAAGAAATCAAAATAAATAGTAAGGCTAGAAAAAGTATATTTAGGTTGAAGTAATTACTTGTTGCATCGTCGCCACCTGGGGTTATTTGGGCGAGTGTCCACATAACTGCGCCGGTAACCACCGGATACTCCACCGAATCTGCACCGTTGGAATAAGCCCAATCCCCTTTGCTCAAGCCTCTTTCGCCGTACAGCGCCGGGATATCGGAATAACAAGCATGAATGTATTGGTCTGGAGTCGCCCACCCAGAACTTTCGCAATGGCTAAATTTTACAAAACTAATTAGCGAGACAAGAAGTGCAAGAGCAATTATGGCTCGAGCTTTACTTTGCAAGGCTTACTTTCCCTTAAAGGTTTGTACTCCGCCGCTGGTCATTACGATCGGTTCAAGTCCACCGATGTTTGCAGGGGCTGGAAAACTCATGACCGGTTCGCCTTTGAGAGCGCCCTTCATAAATGCTGTCCACATTCTCGCAGGGAAAGTTCCACCAGTTACAGAAGTTAAACCACCGATTCCATTAAGTGATTCGGATGCACTGTCTCTAAATAGCGCAACTGATGCGGCTAGTTGAGGTGTGTAACCACTGAACCAAGCAGAGGCATTGGATTGACTTGTTCCAGTTTTACCAGCTGCTGGGCGGCCGAGTGCAAGTGCTGCAGATCCGGTTCCACCATTTACAACACCTTTTAGCGCATAGGTTAAATCTGCCATGACTTCTTTAGAAAACACTTCCTGAGTTTGTGATGTGCCCTCATATAACAAACCTTTATTTGGTCCCGTGACAGATGCAATCAAATATGGTTTTGAATAAATTCCTTGGGCGGCAAATGTTGCATAAGAGTTTGCAACATCAATTACATGTGGGCTGGCAACCCCAAGAGATACAGAAGGTGCTGGAACCATGGCAACAGATTCAGGGATACCCGCACGTCGTGCTGCATCGACAACTTTATCTAGCCCAGCTTTTTGCCCAAGTGGTACATAAATTGTGTTCACCGAATGTTTTGTTGCCTCCATCAAATCGATTTGGCCCCAACCTTCGTTTCCATAGTTAGAAACTTCATAAGGTTTACCTAAGTCATCAAAAGTTTGTGGTGAATCACCGTTCCACATTGAAGTCAGTGGGATCCCCGCTTCAAGTGCTGCAGCCAGCGCAAAGGGCTTAAAAGTAGAGCCGGCTAGCGCAATTGACTGGGTCGCATCATTTAGTTGGCGAACTAAATAATCGCGGCCACCATACATCGCAACAATTTCGCCAGTGCCTGGGCGGATTGCAACAAGGCCAATGCGTAAATTCTCTGGTGCTTTCTTTGGATACAACTTTGTTATCGCATCCACCGCTGATTGTTGCGCGCGTTGTACGAGCGTTGTTTTAATAACTAATCCACCGACAAGCAATTGATCTTCAGTAAAACCTAACTTGCCCATCTCTTTTTGCACTGCTGCAACGATGTGGCCTTTAGGCCCACTTAATTGACCAGTTTTTGTTCGCGGCACAACTGTTGGGAATTTTGCCTTAGCCGCATCTTCTGCGGTTATCCATTCGCGATCTAACATTCCATTAATTACATACTGGAATCGCCCTTGTAGCCGCTCTTCATTTTCTTTAGATAAAGAAGGGTCGTAATATCCGGGAGAACGCAAAATACTTGCGATTACCGCCATCTGTGAAAGTGTTAACTGGTTGGCGTTGCGATTGAAATACTGCTGTGATGCAGTTTGGACACCATAAGATCCGCGACCAAAGTAAATAGTGTTTAAGTAATTTTCAAAGATTTGATCTTTGGAAAGAGAGTTCTCTAGTTTGAGGGATATAACCAGCTCTTTTATCTTGCGTTGAATTGTTCGACTTGGAGATAAAAAGGCAGTCTTTGCGTACTGCTGAGTGATGGTTGATCCACCTTCACCATTTAAAGACCCGGACTTTAAATTGTTAAATAGCGCGCGTGCGATGCCGGTGACACTGAATGCTTTGTTGGAATAAAAGCTGCGATCTTCAGCGGCCAATACAGCGTTACGTAAATCAAGTGGAATTTTTGCTAGCGGCAAAATTTGCCGGTTCTGCGAACCTATGCGACCGATCTCTTGACCATTTGAATATTGAATAATCGTTGACTGACTATTTACATATGCATTTGGATCCGGAATCGAGACGGTAAACCAAGCGAATGCGAAGAGGGTGGAGGCGGCAATAAAGCCAAAGCCGGCAAGGAATACTGCGGCGCGGATTAGCTTTCTGCGGATCATTTCTGAAGGTTACCCTTTAACCCAATCATCATCTTCTAGGGTGCGTACCTTACGGGGTGGCTTTCGCTCAGAACCATCTCCTAATAGATATGAAGCGCACAAATGGTTCCATGAACAATCGCGACAGACTTCAACGATGTACACAGCAAACTCTCCAAATTCATTCTCCATTTCAAGTAATTCAATTTCAGTTTTAATGCGACCGGAAAACTGACCGAGTTGATCTCCGAAGGTATAACGCAGTTCAACCAAAGAATCTTTTTTACAGACCGGACATTTTCTGGAAGTTTTTTCTCCATGGTATTTGGCGGCCCGCATTAAATATGGATCGGCATCGCAGGCATCGACCACACCGCGAAAGAGCGCCAACAATGTGGCGCGCTTATCGAGTGAATAATCGATGAACGAGCGCTTAGATTTCATAATAGGAGAAGGATAAACCCCTTTCCGCATCCGCGCCCGACTACCCTTTAACTATGACCGTTTGGCAAATCTTGACCGACCGAAAATTTTCGCGGTTGTTACGGGTTCGCTGGACTGGGCAGATGACCGATGGAATATTTCAGAGCGCTTTAGCATCTTTTATTCTTTTTTCTCCAGAACGCCAAGCAAATGCACTGGGAGCTGCGTTAGCTTTCGCCGTAGTTTTACTTCCATATTCGGTAATCGGGCCTTTTGTCGGAACGATTCTGGATCGCGTTTCTCGCCAACGCGCAATTGCATTTTCAAACTTGAGTCGCGCCATAACTCTCTCAATTATTGCGCTGCTTTTATTTCAGGGACATACCGGTATTGAAATAACAATATTTGTTTTGATCGCCTTTGGAGTCAACCGATTAATTCTTGCTGGTTTATCGGCTGGAATTCCTTTGATGATTGAAAGTAAATCTTTAATTAGTGCAAATGCTTTAGCTGTCACAGGTGGATCTGTTTGGGTAGTTTTAGGCGGCGGAATAGGCCTTGGAATGCGTAGTTTGTTGGATTCAGTAACTAACGCTGACAGCGCAGATGCATACATAATTCTTTTAGGCTCCGTCGGATATCTCACCGCTGCTTTATTTGCATCAAATCTAAAGAAGGATGAAATAGGTCCTTTAGAACATGAAATTAAAAACGCAAGTTTCACTCAAGGTTTAATTGAAATGCGTGAAGGGGTTAGATTCTTAAGCCAAAACATTGACGCCGCTCGTGGCATTGCAGCCGTTGCAGTACATCGCGGTGGGATAACCGCGATGACTTTAATCGCATTGCTTTTAGAGAGAAATACATTCCATGATCCCGCAGACAGTGAAGCTGGACTTGCTGGTTTGAGTTTCACACTTTCAATTGCAGCTTGCGGTTTTGTTGTGGGTGCTATCGCTGCTCCTTATGGAGTTAGAAGGGTTGGTCGTCACCGTTGGATGCGTCTGATGTTGTCTGCAAGTACTTTGGGGCCACTCTTTATTCTCTTTTCGCGCACCCCATTAACTTTGGCTATTGCCGCCTTTGTTACCGCTCTATTTGGCCAGAGTTTAAAAGTTACTAATGATGCACTTGTGCAATCAAAAATTGATGATATTTATCGCGGTCGAGTTTTCTCTGTTTATGACGTTGTTGTAAATGGTGCGATTGTCTCTGGCGCTGTAATTGCGGCGTTATTACTGCCTGATACTGGTGATAGTTATTTGGTTCCACTAATTGTGGCCTCGGTGTACTTAGTTGCAGGAATTAGATTACTTCGCAGCAGGGTTTTCTTTGCTCCACCAATTAAGTAACTCTTGCGTTGCACGTTCTTCTCCGAGTGGTCCATTTTCTAATCGCAGTTCCAAAAGAAAATCTAAAGCGTTTCCAACTGCCGCAGATGGTTTGATTCCAAGCAGGCTCATTACTTGCGCACCGTCTAAGTCTGGACGAATTTTCGAAAGCTCTTCCTCTTCCATTAATTTAGCGATGCGCGCTTCTAAGCTGTCGTAAACGCGAGCCAGCCGTTCTGCCTTCTTTAAATTGCGGGTTGTGCAATCAGCGCGAGTAAGTACGTGTAAATGAGTTAAAAGTTCTCCAGCATCGCGCACATAACGGCGGACAGCTGAATCAGTCCATTCACCATCACCATAGCCGTGAAAACGCAGGTGCAGTGCAACCAGAGTTTCTACTTGTTCAATAGTGTCGCCATCAAAGCGCAAAGCTTTTAACCGCGATTTACTTAATCGCGCACCAACTATTTCGTGGTGATGAAATGAAACACCGCCGCCGTCAATAAGGCTTCGAGTCTTAGGTTTACCAATATCGTGCAATAAAGCAGCCAATCGAATAATTAAGTTAGGTCCACCTAGGCGATCTTCGTGTGCAATTGCTTGTTCCAGCACAGTGATCGAATGTTCGTAAACATCCTTGTGATGGTGGTGTTCATCGATTTCAAGGCGCAACTTGGGGATCTCTGGTAACACAATGTCGGCGAGACCGGTTTCTACCAAGATTGTAATTCCCACTCTTGGATGAGAAGACATAAGCATCTTTGTAAATTCATCGCGCACGCGTTCAGCTGAAATAATTGATATGCGACCAGCCATATCTTTCATTGCTTGCAAAACATCGGGTGCAATTTCAAAACCCAGTTGACTCGCAAAACGTGCAGCGCGCATCATGCGTAACGGATCATCTGAAAAAGAATTCTCAGCTTTCGTGGGCGTTCTCAATAATTTCTTTGCTAAATCTTCTAGTCCGTTGAATGGATCGATGAATTCGGGTTTTTTTGTAGTTAGTTCTAGCGCCATTGCATTTACTGTGAAATCTCGTCGAGATAAATCACCTTCGATGTTTTCTCCGTAAACAACTTCTGGTTTGCGACTTTCGGGATCGTAACTTTCACTGCGGTAAGTAGTTACTTCAACAGTTGTGTCACCGCGTTTTCCTGCAACGGTTCCGTATTCAATTCCGGTTTCCCACACATTTTCTGCCCACGATTGCAAAATCTTTTTTGTCTCTTCTGGTTTTGCATCTGTTGTGAAATCTAAATCATTTCCAAGACGACCAAGCAGTGCATCACGTACTGGTCCACCAACAAGTGCTAGTCGAAAACCTTTCGCCGCAAAGCTTTGGGCGAGCGAACTAGCCAACGGCGCCCGTTGGATCAGCGAGGCGATCGCAACTTCTCCCGCGGCTCCTAATGCACTCGTCACAATAGATAAGATTAGAGCAGTACCCTTGCTCCATGACCCCTGCACCTGGTGCGGGCAGCGAAGGTACGAAGAAGAAGCGCAGGCGTAAACGCCCCGCACATCGCGCCCCACTTACGAAAGATTCATCGGCTGCTGGCGCACTTGCGCCTAAGGATCCCGCTTCCAAGCGCCCGAAAACTCCAAATAAGAGCTACGCCAAGCGCGTAGATGAAGTTTCCGCTGGTGGTTTGGTAATCGATCACAGCGGTAAAAATGGTTTGTTAATTGGTCGCATCGATCATAAAGATGCAACCGGAAAACGAATTTTATGGTCTTTGCCAAAAGGCCACATTGAAGAAGGTGAAACTCCCGAGCAAGCCGCACTTCGTGAGGTTGCTGAAGAAACCGGAATTGAATCTGCCATTGAGCGATCTCTTGGAGTAATCGATTTTTGGTTTATGGCTGGCGGAAAAAGAATTCATAAAACGGTTCATCACTATCTTTTCCGCGAAACTGGTGGAAATTTGGCTCCGCAAGAAAGTGAAGTCGATGAAGTTGGTTGGTTTCCTTTGGCCGAAATTGTGGAACGTCTTGCCTACCCCGATGAGAAGAAATTAATTGCGCGCACTGGAGCATCTGAAGAAGTTGCCGCGCAATGAGAAAGATACTTGTTGGATTAATAACTTCATTATTCTTTTTTGGATTTATCCCTAACGCTTCATCTGATTCGAACGTCATTTATTTAATTAGCAAACCTCACCAATTATTTGATGGCACATTCCGCAACGATGAATTGGCAACGCAGTTATTATCAACAGGTCGCCTTGGAAAACCGCTAGAACAGAAACGTAAGGGTGCCCGAACTTGGGTTATTGACGGTCAACTTCTTGATGAAGTTGCGGATATGGCTAACGGTTACAAACTAGTAAATAAAAAAGAGCCCACCGGTGAGCTCGCTGCGAAAGAATGGTTGTCACGATTATTGCTGATGACTTCTGGTGATCGAATTATCGCGCTTCCTTATGGAAATCCAGATATTGATTTAGCGCAACGGTCGGCCCCGAGCGAACTGCGTTCCTATTATGCATATGGCGCCGAGAGAATTTCTTTCCACCTTAATCGTGCAATACCGGTTGATGGCAACACAAGCTGGAGTACCGGAAAATCTCAATTAAGCCCAGTATTACGCAAGAAATACACCCAGAATCGTCAAGCACTGACCGCACTTTCCACCGTGGTTAGCGCTGATGAAGTGCGGGCACAGCGAGCAAAATTAGCAATACTTCTTTCACCCTCATTAAATAAGCAAGATCGTGAATTCTTTTCATTTAACGCTAGCGAAGGTGTAGCGAACACTCTAAATAAACTGCGGGTCACAAGTGGTAAATATCAAATAACTTCTCAAATCGGCAAGGTTCCAGTAACAGTTATAAACAATTTCAGCGTGCCAGTTGAATTCAATATTGATTTAACCCCGCTTAACTCACGTGTTCAGGTATCTGATATCTCTGCACTGACAATTCCTGCAAATTCAAGAACTCAGTTAGCGTTGCCATTTACAGTCATTGCACCAGGTGCGACAACTATTTTGGCTCAGGTTACAAATTCAGATGGGGAATCTATTGGACCGTCCGCAAGATTGTCTTTGAACATCACAATCTTTGACTCCCGAGTTACCTGGTTTACTGTCGGTGCGGCGATATTGCTTTTTGTTGCAGCTTTAACCCAGACTATCCGCAGGATCAGAAGGGGGCGTCATGAAAAATAATGACTTATTCCGTGCCTCCGGAATCATGGCCATCGGCACAATACGTTCGCGAATTACCGGCTTCTTCCGTGCCATCTTGGCGGTTGCTGTACTTGGCACAGCGCTCTTGGCAGATTCATACAACGTGGCAAACACAATGCCGAATATTTTGTACAACTTACTTGTTGGCGGCGCTCTAACTGCAATTTTCGTTCCACAACTTGTTAGATCATTTTCCGATGAAGATGGTGGGCACGGATTCGCTTCCCGTTTAGTAACAACAATTTCAGGAATTTTATTGTTGCTTGTAATCGTTGGTGTGATATTTGCTCCTGCACTTGTGCGTCTATACGCTCCTGAATTTTCAACTAGCGGATTTGAAAAAGAATTTTCTATTGCA
>CAITKS010000066.1 GCA_903893085.1 uncultured Actinomycetes bacterium
ATATCAGCATCTGGACAAACCAACATTCCTCCCCCGTAACTGGAACCGTTGGCGACGGCAATTAACATTGCTTCAGTTTGTATGGCTTGGTTATCTAACCCAATTGTGTATTGCATTGGTTTAAATTTCGGTAGCTCCATTGCAATCGCTACGTTGTATTTCATCTGCCCTCTTGGGCGTTTCATACGGTTTGCTCTCTCATTTACAACCGAGTCGAAACCCGTTGAAAGTATTGCCCCAAACCATTCGGAATCAACTAGTCCGAGATCAATTTTTCTCGCCGGCTGGCTCGTAACAAAATCCAATTGATCGGTAATCGAAGATAGCGGCCAACCAAGCGCTCTAACCAAGTCATTTCCGGTCCCAGCCGGTATTACTGTAAAGGCGATATTGCGAGGTGTGACAAGTTGTATCACCAGGTGTGCGAGTCCATCTCCCCCAACAGCGATAACTCCTTGGCAATTATTGCCATCGATATTTAAAAATTCCTGAAGATTAGTTCGCAATTTGTCGGCCGTTGTTGAAGTAATTATTTTGTAAGGCAGATTCTTCATGGAAAAGTACCCTGCCACCTCCCTACCCAACGTGGCTCCCTTACCTCCACCTGAAACTGGGTTGATGACGATGGCCCACATCGTTAAATCGATTCCGCTGCAGTTCTCTTCTTGGAGCGACGACGATCATTTAAAAGACCGAAAAGCCCTGATAATAAATAAAGGCCTATCAATGGAAGTGCCAAGGCCAGCATGGAAAGTGGATCAGCACTCGGTGTAAATCCGGCGACGAATAAGAATATTGAGAAGACCCAAATACGCCATGGACGAAGTATTGCCGCTCCGCTTAAGAAACCGATTAGATTGAAAGTAATCAAGAAAACCGGCAACTCAAAAGCTAAGCCAAAAAGCAGAATCGCACGCATTACGAAATCAAGATAGTCATCAAATCTGACGAGGTTATTTAGTGATTCGGGTGTGAAGCCAAAGAGCACTCTGATCGCTATCGGTAAGATCGTGTATCCAAGATAAGCACCCGCTGCAAAAAAAGGTGTTGCAGCGACGATAAAGAAGATGGAATTCCTTTTTTCCCGCCGATGCAGAGCTGGTGCAATAAAGGCCCAAAGTTGATAGAGCCAAATAGGCGCACTCAAAATGACTCCGGATAACAGCGCCACCTTTATCTGTAAATTAAGAGGACCTAGAACTCCATTTATATAGAGCGCTCCACAATTATCAGTTCCAAGATCCTGTGCTGCCTTAAGGTCGCAAACAGGCTGGGCAAGGGTGGTAATTAATTCGTCGTAGAAAAACCAACCAATTAAAGAAGCCAATGAAATTGCTAGGGCTGATCGAACTACACGCTTTCGAAATTCACGTAGGTGTTCGATGAGCGGCATACGACCGCCAGTGGTGGTCGCCATAATAATTATCGAGCGGCAGAGCCGTCTGTTCCATCCTTCTGCTCATCGCCATCGTTTTTCATCTCTTTCATTTCACTCTTGAATATGCGGAGTGATTTTCCAAGTGAGCGTGCAGAATCTGGAAGGCGCTTAGCTCCAAATAGGACGACTACGACAATGAGGAGTAGAAGTATGTGGCTGGGTTCGCGTAGAAAAGGCATGGCTAAAAGGTAGCGCATACGGGTTGAAAATCAACAAAAATAAGGTCGGGCGACTGGGGTTATGACGATTTGTTGAAAGCCGCACTTTGGTAGAGGTCTAGGGTTTTACGACATCGCAGAGCCACCTCAGACCGAGCGGATTTGGGCGCGAGTACCTCGGTGACCGCCAAAGTGCTCATCGCATTACGGATGAGCCAATCTGAACTAAAAGATTTTGCGGTGAATTGCTGTGCAATTTGGCCAACGCCGGGTTCAACCGAAATTCTAAATCTTTCTAAAGTGGTGCGCAGCCTTGCCGAGATTGAGATCTCCATTTGTATTTCAATATCATCTTTTGGACTCACATTCTGCTGTGAATCCTCACTGGAAATATTCGCCTCTTTGATGTTATCTAACCTGAAGGTTCGATAAGCGCCGGCGTCGTGGCAATATGCTTGAAGTACTTCGTAGCCGTGATCAATTGTTAACTCGAGAGGCGTCACTTTCCTAGTGGTTAACCTATCTCGAATTAAAGAATAGTAAGAGATTTCAAGATCCTTACGACTTGAAATTGATTTTAAAACAATCGCGCGATAAGCACTGTTTACTATCGGATTGATCTCTGCAATGTTTCCGATAAGATTCTTGATCTTCATTTGCAAAGCGCTGATTGCTGAGACTAAATCCTCGCGCTTGGAGCCAACTGATTTACTTAAGAGATCTAATCCGACAAGCAAAACAACCAGCTCATCCTTAGTAAGCACTCTGACTCGCTGGAGAATTTCAGCATTACGGATCGAAACATAACCCGATTCAAATTCCAGATCTATAAGTTCTAGTGGCGTGTATCCAGGTAGTCCGCACATCCAAAGTGTGTTTAAATCCGAAAGTAATTCAGATTCGCTAACTTCAAATTCAGCTGCGAGCTCAGCTAGAGCGACCCCTTGGTGCGTTGAAATATAAGGTACTAGATCCAGTAACCGAGCGGCCTTCTCTAACGGAGTGCTTTGCTTATCAGCCATAGCGTTTGACCCCCGATTGCAATCGGTCAATTACCGAAAGTTTGATTGCTTCAGGTTTGATCACAACAGCATCATCGGCATACCAAAGTATCTCTTCAATAAGTCGCTCTTGATCCTGATAGGAAATTATGAAGCGCTGCCAACCAGTGGGCGCACCTTTATCCGCAATCTCTTCGGATCTATTTCTTAGACCGAGTGCTCTTCCACTGCGCAGATAGAGTTCTGCGTTTTGCTTAGATCTGGTCTCAAGTAGATGACTTTCAACGCTGAAACTAGTGGGGATTTCGTAACTACCAGGGCGACCCTTTGTTGAAAGTGAACCAGAGATTCGATCTAATCTAAAGCTTCGTAAATCCTGTCGATCTAAATCCATTCCGAATAGATACCAATGGCCATACCTGGACGCGACTGCATAAGGTTCCAGGACGCGGTTCTCTTCTTGCAATGATTCGCTTAAGTAAGAGAAGGAGATCAATGTACGAGAGTTGATTGCCGAAATAGCTCCAGCAAGATTTGCATCTTTGGAAAGCACAGCAGGTGCCAAATCTGGGAGTGATTCCGCATCAGTTTCTATTCCTATCGCATGTAACTTCACGAGTGCGCTTAACGCAGAAGTGTCTAGCGCCGCTCCTCGCCACGCTTCCGCGGCGAGTGAGAGCAGCGAAATATCCTTGCTATCTAAATCGCCGAGTTGAAATTGATAGTTCTCGGGCTTTATTCGATATCCAGATTCATCTTCAAAGAGCGGATCGAAAGTACCGACTTCAATTACGATACCCAGATTGCGAAGATCATCTTTATCTCGCTCAAACATACGTTCTTTACTTTCGGCCGTTCCCTCGTAACCATCGACGGTGCGAAAAATCTCTGATTTAGTTAGATATCGTTTGGTAGCAAGAAGAGCAATAGTCAGATTAACCAGACGTTCAGTCTTCCGCGACACCGTAAGCACCCTTCGCGGGCCTGCGACGACGCGCAAGGACTTCAACACCGGGGGCCATTCGTCTTGAGAAAATTAAGAAACCGGTATGCCCAATCATTCTTTGTTGCGGACGAACTGCAAGTCCCTCATGATGCCAACCGCGGACCATGCTTTCAAAACTCTCTGGCTCTGTGAAATGCCCATTCTCTTTTAGCGCTTCAGCAGTCGCTGACAATTGTGTGGTCGTAGCAACATATGCCATAAACACTCCGCCTGGCCTAAGAACTTGCGCGGCTAATTCAATACATTCCCAAGGAGCTAGCATGTCAAGAATTACGCGATCAAAACTTTCAGAAAATTCCTTATCTTGAACAGAACCAATATCAAGAGACCAATTCGCTGGCGCTCCCCCAAAATAATTGGTGACATTGGCCTTGGCATTTTCAGCAAAATCTTCCCGTCTTTCAACTGAGTGAACTTGACCTTTATCGCCTACGGCGCGCAGCAATGAGAGCGTTAGCGCACCACTTCCTACGCCCGCCTCGAGAACACGTGCACCAGGAAAAATATCTGCAAAGCCAATTATCATCGCTGAATCTTTGGGATAAACGATTGTTGCTCCACGTGGCATTGAAAGTACATAATCGGTAAGTAGGGGTATAAATGCGGTGAACTTTAATCCGGCGCTAGTACTTATTACAGAACCTTCGGGCAGGCCGATGAGGTCGTCATGAACAATCCAACCTTTATGCGTATGCCATTCTTTACCTGGCGTGATCGTGATGCTGTAAATCTTTCCCTTTTGATCAGTTAGCTGCACGCGATCACCCGCGACAAAGAAGCCGCGGTTTCGCTCTGCTGCAGCGCTTGCTGCGCTTTCTGATGGCTTAGACACAGGAGCATCTTAGGCGTAGCAACGCTAAAGGCTGTATCTTCGAGGCCATGAGCCAACTGCGACTATCGCCAAGCCGCATCAATGACTTCAATAACTGTCCTCAACTCTATAAATATAGAACCATCGACTTATTGCCCGAACCACCCAGCATCGATGCCGAACGGGGCACTTTAATTCACACAGTTCTAGAAGATCTTTTTGAACTTCCCGCACCTGAGCGAGATTTAAAGCGGGCTAGCGAACTGCTTCCCTCACGCTGGCAGGCACAAATCGAGGCAAAACCAGATATCTCAAAGCTGGTTCTTGATGAGAGCGCGTGGTTTAAGAGAGCCGAAGAGCTTCTTGGAAATTATTTCACCCTTGAATCACCGAATACTTTTGAGCCCACCTATCGCGAACTCCACCTAGAAATGGATTTATCCGAGAAACTCTATTTGCATGGCTATGTTGATCGTTTAGATGTTGCCCCTACTGGCGAAGTTCGCATAGTTGATTATAAAACTGGCAAATCACCGAAGCCCGGCTGGGAAGAAAAAGCACTCTTTCAATTACGCGTATATGCACTTCTTTATTGGAGAAACAATGGTGTCATACCTAAATTACTGCAGTTGATTTATCTTGGCGATACTCGCTTAGTAAAGAGCGTTCCAACGGAAGCAGATTTACTTAAGACTGAGCGAATTCTCTTTGATATTGCAGAAGATATTCTTCGCGCCATAGATCGCAATGAGTTCAGACCTAGACCAACAAAATTATGCGATTGGTGTTTCTTTAAAGCGATTTGTCCCGCTCATGTTGGTTGATTTCCCACCATCGATCTAGATCTTGGTGTGTCAGGTCTAAGAAACTTTCGACTCGTTTGAGTCTTGTACTTTCGGCAATTTCAACAAAATGTGGAATCGCTACAACAAAAGCTCCGCTTGCGGTGGCTGCAGTTATCCCAGTCGGTGAATCTTCAAAAATTAGACAATTTTCTATCTCAACATTTAGCAATTTGGCTGCATGTAGATAAGGATCTGGAAAGGGTTTTGTTCGGGCGATATCGCCTGCTGCAACCGTCTCTTTGAAATAGTTTTGTGGCATATTTCGGATGACTGCATCCACTAAAGCTCGTGGACTGGCGCTGACTAGTGCTTGCGGTATTTGTAGTTCAGAGATCAGTTTGGAGAATTCAATCGCACCTGGCATGTAAGTGGTTTGCGAACTCAACCTATTCTGCATCTCGCTAATTATTTCTTGACCAAGCACCTGAGGTTTTATTGATCCATTTAAACAGCTCGACATGTATTCGGTAACGCGTGAGAGCGGCCCACCTAAACACTGCAGCTGATCCGCTGGCTGCCAGTCGTATCCGTATCCACGCATCATCTCTGTCTCGGCAGCATGCCAGGCAGGCTCTGAGTCGATGAATAGGCCATCCATATCAAAAAGAATTGCCTGAAACATGGTTTAGAGGATCTATCTACTAATTAGCGTTGAAGTATTTTGCTTCAGGGTGATGAACAATAATCGCAGATGTACTTTGTTCTGGGTGCAATTGGAACTCTTCAGAGAGTTCGACGCCAATTCTGCCGGGTTCAAGTAGTTCACAGAGTTGTATCTGCTGTTCTAAATCGGGGCATGCCGGATAACCAAATGAGTATCTTGAGCCGCGATATCCCTGGTCGAGAATTCCTTGCAGATCAGCTGAGTCTTGATCGCGAACGCTCATCTCTTCACGAATACGAGCGTGCCAATGTTCGGCTAGCGCTTCTGTGAGTTGCACCGATAGTCCATGAAGTTCTAGGTATTCACGATAATTATTGGCCGCGAAAAGTTCGGCAGCAGCTTTGCTAATTTCACTTCCCATGGTGACGACATGGAATGCAACTACGTCTGTTTTGCCTGACTCTTTAGATGCAAAAAAATCACTTAGGCATAAACGTCGATCGCGCGATTGTCTAGGGAATGTAAAGCGCGTGCGCTCCTTACCTTTCAACTCTCCTTCGTGATGCAGGATAATTAGATCATTTCCCTCACTTACGCATGGGAAATATCCGTAAACCACAGCGGCATTTAGCCAGCCTTTGGATTGAACTTGATTGAGCAGTGCGCGAAGTCGTGGTCGACCTTCTGTCTCTGCCATCTCATCAAATTCGCCACGAGCGCCTTTGAGCCCCCACTGTCCAACGAAAAGTGCTCGTTCATCAAGCATTCCAACGTAGTCGGCTAACGGAACGCCTTTAATAATTCGGGAACCAAGAAAGGGTGCAGCGGGAATGTCGATATCTTCAGCAACATCACTACGTTTTGTATCTATTTCTACTGTTTCATCTTTCTTGGGACGGAGTGGAACTTTTCGTTCTCTTAACGCCGGCAACTCCGCGCCCGGTACTCCACGCTTTACCGCCATCATCGCATCCATAAGACGCAGCCCCTCGAAGGCATCTCTTGCATACCTGACTTGACCAGGAAAGACGGATGCTAAATCTTGTTCAACAAAAGCTCGCGTTAGCGCTGCTCCCCCAAGAACTACTGGCCATTTTTCCGCCAAGCCTCGGTTAGTGATCTCTTCTAAGTTTTCCTTCATGATCACAGTAGATTTAACGAGAAGACCGCTCATACCAATTACGTCCGCATTTGATTCTTGCGCTGCATCAATAATTTGATTTATTGTCTGCTTGATTCCGATATTAACAACGGTATAACCATTATTAGAAAGAATAATGTCTACCAAATTCTTGCCGATATCGTGCACATCACCTTTAACAGTTGCCAGCAACATTGTTCCGCGACCGGCGTCATCGGTCTTCTCCATAAATGGTTCGAGATAGGCCACGGCGTTCTTCATGACTTCGGCGCTTTGAAGCACGAAAGGCAATTGCATCTCACCCTTGCCAAATAGTTCGCCTACAACTTTCATGCCCTCGAGCAAGTGATCGTTAATGATCTGCAGAGGTTTGATATCTTCCTTCATCGCCAGATCTAAATCATCCGTGAGTCCCACTTTTTCGCCATCAACAATGCGACGTTGCAAACGCTCGGTGAGTGGCAAGGCGGCTAGTTCGGCGGCGCGGACGTTACGAGATACCGCTAGCTCAACACCTTCAAAGAGCTGCAGGAATTCGGTTAGCGGGTCATAAATACAGTTTTCACCATCGTATTTGCGACGATCGTAGATTAAGTCCAGAGCGACTTCCTTCTGACGTTGATCAATACGGACAAGCGGAGTTATTTTTGAAGGATGAACGATCGCCGAATCGAGTCCTGCAACGACGCACTCGTGTAAAAAGACCGAGTTCAGAACTACTCGGGCTGCGGGATTAAGACCAAATGAAACATTCGATACACCCAAAGTTGTTTGTACTTCTGGGAATTCAGTCTTAAGCGTGCGAATTGCGTTAATGGTCTCGATGCCATCACGTCGAGTTTCTTCTTGCCCAGTTGCAATCGGAAAGGTTAAGCAATCGATCAAAATATCGCCGGTGTTCATCTGCCAATTTTCAGTTAAATCCTTAATTAGGCGTCTGGCAACTCGCAGTTTCCATTCGCAATCACGGGCTTGTCCTTCTTCATCAATCGTAAGTGCAACCACAGACGCGCCATGTTCTTTAACTAAAGGCATGATGCGCGCAAAACGCGAGGTTGGTCCGTCGCCATCTTCATAATTCACAGAGTTGATTACGCTTCGACCACCGAGTGCTTCAAGTCCAGCCTTCAAAACAGCGGGCTCAGTTGAATCCAGAACAATTGGCAGAGTTGAAGCAGTTGCAAATCTAGTTGCTAACTCCTTCATATCTTTTGCACCGTCACGACCAACGTAATCAACGGATAGATCCAGCATATGTGCACCATCACGAATCTGATCTCGTGCGATTTCAACGCATGTTTCCCAGTCTTCGTTTACTAAAGCATCGCGAAAAGCCCTAGAGCCATTGGCGTTAGTTCGCTCGCCAATTGCGAGGTAGGTATTGTCTTGTCTAAACGGAACGTACTGATAAAGGGAAGACGCACCGGGATCCAAGTTTGTAACTCGGTTAGGTATCGTTTTTGCGCCTAGCTTCTTAACAACTGCTTCTAAATGCGCCGGAGTAGTGCCGCAGCATCCACCAATCAAAGAGATTCCATAATCGCCGACAAAGGTTTCAAGCGCTTGCGCTAATTCGTCAGGGCCTAGCGGGTATTCAGCGCCCTTAGCTCCAAGAATTGGCAGCCCAGCATTTGGCATAACTGAGATTGCACAATTTGCAAACTTTGAGAGATATCGCAGATGTTCAGACATTTCGGCGGGACCAGTTGCACAGTTGAGTCCGATCAAATCAATCTCGAGTGGTTCAAGTGCGTTAAGTGCTGCACCTATTTCAGAACCCAAGAGCATCGTGCCAGTGGTTTCAACGGTAACCTGAACGATCAAAACGACATCAAAATCAACCTCATCTATCGCCTGACGTGCACCATTAACTGCGGCCTTAGCTTGCAATAAGTCTTGCGTAGTTTCGATAAGTAGGGCATCGCTCTTGGCATCTAAGAGACCTTTTGAGGCGATGTAGTAAGCGTTCTTTAAATGTTCGTATGTTGTGTGACCGAGTGAGGGAAGTTTGGTTCCGGGTCCGAGTGAACCCAAAACAAATCGCGGTTTTTCAGGCGTAGAAACCGCATCGGCGCATTCACGAGCAATTTTCGCGCCCGCGAAAGCCAATTCGTAAATTCGATCTTCTATTCCGTACTCGGCCAAGTTTGCCCAGTTAGCCCCAAAAGTGTTTGTCTCTATTGCATCAACACCAGCAGCTAAGTATTGATCATGAACGGATTTAACGATGTCCGGTCGTGAAACATTCAAAATCTCATTGCAACCTTCGTGGCCCTGAAAATCCTCCAACGTCGGATCGGCCTCTTGCAACATGGTTCCCATAGCGCCATCGGCGATAACCGTACGCGTGGCAAGGGCCTTACGTAAAAGCCCTGCATCTCGATCGCGGTTATGACTCGTCACGCGCCCGAGGTTACCGTAAGGTGCTCGATGTGGAGATTCATAAAATTCCTGCACTTCGCTCACCTGTGATGCTTATTGCATTTTCGGGTTGGAACGACGCCGCCGAGGCAGCGACCGGCACAACTTCTCACATATTGGGCGCTTGGACTGACCAAATCCACGCCATCGATGAACACACGGGGGTCGTGCCCGAACTTATTGCTGATGTCGATCCTGAAGAATTTTATGATTTCCAAGTCAATCGTCCATTGGTTGAAATCGATGATTCACTCATTAGATCCTTAACTTGGCCAGGTACGCAGGTTTTTGGATTGCAAATGGCTGACTTTGAATTTGATTTTGTAATTGTGCAAGGTGTTGAGCCTTCAATGAAATGGAAAACTTTCACACAGGATTTACTTGATCTGGCAGATGACTTGGAAGTTTCCATGATTGTGACCTTGGGATCTATGTTGGCCGATGCTCCCCATTCACGTCCGATAACCGTGACTGGAAGTGGCGCACATCC
>CAITKS010000067.1 GCA_903893085.1 uncultured Actinomycetes bacterium
ATTTCGCGCGCCAATAAAATTGTAAGTTCGACAACATCAGCTGGTCCGCCACCGGCTAAAACCTCAATAGATTCGCGTACTTCAAGAGCATTTCCGGCAGTTAGCCCAAGTGGAACATCCATCGCAGTTACTAGTGCACGCGTCTTTACACCAGCATCTAATCCTAACTGC
The DNA here is from genome assembly GCA_903893085.1 of uncultured Actinomycetes bacterium. The sequence continues at coordinate 172 of CAITKS010000067.1, forward strand.
ACCATTGTGCGAGCAAGTTCTGCTGCCTTTGCGGGATCGCTCATAAATGCGCCGCTGCCAGTTTTTACATCCAAGATAAGAGCCGAAGTTCCTTCAGCAATCTTCTTAGACATGATTGAAGATGCGATTAGCGGAATAGCTTCAACCGTAGCTGTGACATCGCGTAGCGCATATAGTTTCTTATCCGCTGGCGCTAAGCCAGCACCCGCCGCACATATAACCGCACCCGTATCTTGTAAAACCTTAAGCATTTCTTCATTAGAGAGCGAAGCGCGCCATCCCGGAATGGATTCGAGTTTGTCTAATGTGCCACCGGTATGTCCCAGTCCTCGACCCGAAAGTTGAGGAACCGCTCCCCCGCATGCAGCAACAAGTGGCGCAAGTGGCAAAGTTATTTTGTCGCCGACTCCACCCGTCGAATGCTTATCGGCCGTTGGTCGATCGAGAGCTGACCAATTCATGCGCTCACCCGAATTAATCATGGCGTTTGTCCAACGAGATATTTCGCGAGAGTTCATGCCATTTAAAAGAATGGCCATCAATAGTGCAGACATCTGTTCATCTGCAATAACACCGCGAGTATAAGCATCAACTGTCCAGTCAATTTGCTTGTCAGTTAGCTCATTGCGATCGCGTTTTGCAGCAATAATTTCTACGGCAGCAAATGGCTCGATGCCAGAATTAGTCAAGGCGTTTATCCATTTCTTCTGGGCCAAATGCCCAAGGCAAGAGTTCCGATAACGGCTTTACTCCGGTATCAGTCATCAGCTGCAAATTCGAACCACCATGCTCTTGCAACAACTGACGACAGCGACCACAAGGCATCAAATAATTTCCAGATATGTCTACGCAAGTAAATGCGATCAAACGTCCACCGCCCGAGTTAATGAGGGATGAAACCAGGCCACATTCAGCACATAAAGTAAGCCCATAACTGGCATTTTCAACGTTGCAGCCAGTGATGATTCTTCCATCATCAACAAGTGCTGCAACTCCTACAGGAAATTTTGAATACGGCGCATAAGCGCTCTTCATTGCGCCTATGGCATGTGTCTTTAGAAGATCCCAATCAACGAGCATAAGCCGCACTCGCTGCCGCATTAATAGCTGCTACTTGCCCAGATAAAACCTTTGACTTGATTACGATCTCGATTCCTTTATCAGCAATCGTGTAACGATGTCCGTAGATTCCAGCTTTCGCATCCAATACATCAGTTAGTTGGCTGTTGTTGACCGCTTTGCCGATGATATCTGCAACAGCAATATCTACTCTCTTTACAACGGATGCCAATAAATATTTCGATGTCGCAGGGCTTACAGTCAGGTACAAATCTGGTTCGGTAATGATCAGATTTGCATCAACCGCGTTCTTTTTACGATTTTTGGAAGTGTTCGCTTTTACGATTGCTTCAAAAGCGCCATCTGCTGCTCCAGAAGTCGCAGCATAAATAACATCAATACCCATGGAAATCATCGCTTTAGTCGCGATTGCAGTATCAGTTGCTGTGAATTTTACGTATGAATTTACTTTCTTTTTACTCGCTACAACACCTGCTAGAAAACCATTTTGATATATATCTGCCTTAGAGGGCGTTGTAATCATGGCAACCTTGCCACTTTTACTGGAAATCGCTGCGCTATAGCCAGCCAAGAAAGCACCCTCAACTTCTGCAAATGTAACTGAAGTTACATTCAGGGCCGCGATCGAGAAATCATCAATTATCGCAAATTGAATATTTGGAAATTCAACTGCAAGAGGTGCGACCGTCTTTGCATAATCTCCGCCGACTGTGATTATTGTTGCGCAGCTCTTGGAAGTTAAAGACCGCAAACGCTTTTCACGATCAGCGGCAGATCCGTCAGTAACAACACCTTCAAAGGTAAATGTGTACTGGGTTTGTGCTCTTTTCACACCAGCCAGAGTTGCATCGTTATATGAGCGATCGCCTAGTCCGCCTGTGTCATAGGCAATACAGATATTTGTTGCGGCACTGGCGCTCGGGCTAATCAGGATTGATATTGCAACAAGTGAGGCGGTAATTCCAGCGCGAAACTTCACTAAAGAACCAAACCTAAGTTCTTGTAGGTATCAGCAACCGTTGCACTTGCTACGGTGCGGGCTTTATCGGCGCCAGCATGCAGAACCTTTACCAAGTGAGCTTCATCTTCTAGAAGTTCAAGTGCGCGCTCACGGATTGGGCGCAGGTATTCGACAACTACTTCGGCAACAGCTGACTTGAAGTCTCCGTAACCTTTGCCCGCAAATTGATTTTCTAAATTGGCAATGCTTTCACCGGAAAGTGCTGAGTGAATTGTTAAAAGGTTGCTTATCCCCGGTTTTTCTTTCTCATCAAAAGTTACTTCGCGCCCCGCATCCGTGGTTGCGCTCTTGATTTTCTTGATATTGACCTCTGGTGTATCCATTATTTCAAGCACGCCTGCAGCAGAACCTGATGATTTACTCATCTTATTTGTTGGCTCTTGTAAGTCATAAATCTTTGCGCCAGATTTAAGAATGTATCCTTCTGGAATTCGAAAAGTATCACCAAATCGTGTGTTAAAACGTGTTGCCAAATCGCGCGTTAGTTCAATGTGCTGTCGCTGATCCTCACCAACTGGAACATAATGCGCTTGATATAGGAGTATGTCTGCAGCTTGCAGCATCGGGTATGTAAATAGACCTACGCGCGCCGAATCAGCGCCACCTTTTGCGGATTTATCCTTGAATTGCGTCATACGGTTAGCTTCGCCAAAACCTGCGATGCACTCCATAATCCAACCCAATTGATTGTGTTCGGCAACATGTGACTGGACAAAGAGTGTGGATTTTTCAGGTGAAATTCCAAGTGCGATTAGCTGCGCTGCTGATGCCAAAATTCGCTTACGCAAAAGAGTTGGATCGAGATCTCCGGTCAGGGCATGTAAATCTACGATGCAGTAAAAAGCATCATTGCCATCTTGTAGCTCTACCCATTGCTTTAGCGCACCCAGATAATTTCCGAGATGGAACGAGTCACTGGTGGGCTGGATACCCGAAAGAATGCGCTTAGTGCTCATGTTGTTATTCTCGCACGGATCGCTAACTACGCGATATCAATAGCTGCCCTGCGCGCTTGCCTTCCATCGTTAAAACGGAGACTCGAATACCGTTAACGCTAACCACATCGTGGGCAACTGGAATTCGACCTAAGAAATGCATAACAAATCCGCTGGCTGTTTCATACGGGCCATCTGGAATATCAATACCAGTTTGGTCGCGCAGATCATCGAGAGAGATCAAGCCATCTACCTCAAAATCACCGGTACGGGCTTCGATTGAGACCTCATCTTCATCAGTGTCGTACTCATCTTTAATATCACCGATTAGACATTCGACTAAATCTTCAAGGGTCACAATGCCATCTGTTCCGCCGTATTCATCTAGAACAATCGCTAAATGTTGACGTTGATTGCGCATCTCAGTCAGCGCAGGCAGAACACCTTTAGTACCTGGTAAGAACATGATGTTGCGGACTAGCTCTTGAATTTTTCCACCGGCGCTAACTAGTGAAGTATCCAGCAAATCGCGAACGTGAATAAATCCGATTACCTCATCCGTGGAACCGCGTACGACTGGATAGCGAGAATGTGCGCGATCGACTGCGAGCGCAATCGCTTTTCCAACAGTAAGAGATGCGTCCATGAAATCAACCTCAGTTCGAGGAACCATAACTTCATGAACTTGGCGCTC
>CAITKS010000068.1 GCA_903893085.1 uncultured Actinomycetes bacterium
CGGATTTATGGCCGAAGTTATTCGTCCGGAAATATCAGCAGTCGCAAAGTCGGTAATTGATAAGAGCTACGGGCTTGATTCTCGAATGGTTCTTGCCTATGAAGTTATTCGAGGCGGCAAAGTAATTGATACTGGCTGGGCACTAAATGAAGTTACGGTCGAACGTCAACACACGACAATGGTTGAACTATTTGTGCAGATCGATGGGCGGCCACTTTCGCGCTGGGGCTGCGATGGCTTAATCGCCTCAACCCCAACTGGGTCAACGGCGTACGCGTTCAGCGCTGGTGGGCCAGTTCTATGGCCAGAAGTTGAAGCGCTAGTGCTGTTGCCGATTTCAGCACACGCACTATTCGCGAGACCAATGGTTATTTCGCCAAAGTCTGAGATCGTGGTGGAAATCCAATCCGATGAAGCGCTGCTATCAGCTGATGCGCTGCGGAAATTCCCGTTAGTTAACGGCGATCAAGTGCGAATTACCCGCGATGCCAGCAAGATTCTGCTCTCGCATATTGTTGCCACTACCTTTACCGATCGGATTGTGGCCAAGTTCAAGTTACCAGTTGAAGGATGGCGCGGTGAGTGAACGCTCTTTCCTAAGCGAGATCACGATAAAGAATCTCGGCGTTATCGAATCTGCCACACTTGAATTTGAACCCGGCTTAACAGTGTTAACTGGTGAAACTGGTGCCGGTAAAACTATGGTGCTAACTGCACTTAATTTAATTTTAGGTGGCAAGAGCGACGCAGCCCTAGTGCGAACCGGTCAAGAAAGATTAGTTGCTAGTGGGCGCTTTGCGGTTACCAAAGAAATTGCAGATAGCGCAAGTGATAAAGGCGCCGAGCTCGACGGTGATGAATTAATTCTTACTCGCAATGTAAACAGTGATGGCAAAAGTAAAGCAATTGCTGGCGGAATTTCGATTCCAGCGGGCACGCTCGCTGAACTAGCGGTTGAGTTGATTGAGATTCACGGGCAAGCCGCAAATTTACAAATCACTAAGAGTTCAAAACAACGCGAGTTACTTGATCGGTATGCCGGCTCGGGGCTGCAGCAGGTCTTGGTGTCGTATCAAATTGAATTGGCCAACTACCAAACTCTTAAAGGTCGCATTTCAACATTGAAAAGTGCGGCCAGCAAACGAGATGCTGAGATTGCTGAATTAACTGAGTTCACAAATGCGTTTACTAAACTCAAGCCGAAGATCGGCGAGTTAGCGCAGATTGATGTCGAAATTTCTAAATTGAGCTCAGTTGAAGAATTCCGAGTTGCTATCGCCACAGCTATTGGCGCCGTGGAAGATGAGGAGAATGGAACCCTGACTTCGCTGGGACTAGCCCGTAAAGCACTTGATTCAGTACGTGCCAAAGACCCGGAAATCGAGAGCGTCTTTAGTAATTTATCTGATGCCTTCTTTTTGATAGGCGATGCCAACTCAACTTTAAACTCTTACCTTGCCTCCCTCGAAGCAGACCCAGATCGCCTAAGTGCTTTGCAAGAACGTAAAGCGGCACTTAATTCCTGGCTCAAGAAATACGCAACTGCGGGTGATGATTTAGATGCGCTAATTCTAAAAGGTGAGAGTTCCAAGAGCGCTATGGCCGATCTAACTGGTGGCGATGAACTTATTGCCGAATTAGAAAAAGAATTGATAACTGTAAAGAAATCACTGCTGGCAAAAGCGAAAGAACTCTCTTCGGTGCGAACTAAATCAGCTCTAACTTTGGCAACTGCGGTTAGCGAAGAGATTCACGCACTTTCAATGCCTCACACAAATTTGATTGTTCAAGTTAACCATCCTGATTATGCGGGAGCTCTAAAGGAATCAGATTTCACGGCAACTGGTTGCGATGAAGTAACGCTTTTGCTGCAAGCCCATAAAGATGGCCCACTGGTACCAATTGCTAAGGGCGCATCTGGTGGCGAAATGTCTCGCGTCATGTTGGGGCTTGAAGTTGTACTTGCAAAGGTGCAGCCAGTTGGTACTTATATTTTCGACGAGGTAGATGCTGGTGTTGGGGGTAAAGCCGCGATTGAAGTTGGTCGCCGGTTAGCACTTCTGGCCAAAGATGCCCAGGTCTTTGTGGTTACACATTTGCCACAAGTCGCAGCATGGGCAGACTCGCATTTCGTAGTTAAGAAAAGTAGCGACGGAAGCATTGTGGCTAGCGGTGTCAACA
>CAITKS010000069.1 GCA_903893085.1 uncultured Actinomycetes bacterium
ACAAACGATCGCATTTGAACCCGTAATCGAGAATGATCCAGCGGAGAATGGAATAACAACAGCATCACCTTTAGTTATTGCCATCTTGCCGGCGCTACTAAATGTAATTTCTCCATCACCATCTAAAACTAAAGCAACTGCGAAGCCTGCTGGGAACTCACCTGCGCCAGGCGCTAAGTGAGCACGGAAATACCCATCTGATTTAAGCGGCAGAACAGTGCGCATTGATCCGCCAGAGAATGCGGTGTTAGTTATTAACGAATCGAATTCGGCATCTGTTAGTGGATCAAGCTTTAACGCATCGGTGACAGTTTCAAAACCTAGCCCCAGATGTCCATCCTTGATTCCATCAACTGCAAAACCTTCCCACTCTAAAAGCGCGCTTAGGTCAGTTGGTTCCTGAAGTTCTAACACAAATATTCCGGCATCAATTGCATGGGCAACCCCTGCAGGAACAAGTACTGCATCCCCAACTTTTACTTCGGTTCTGCGAAGTGATGCTAAGAGCGCGGCCGAATCTTGTGCACGAACTAACTTCAATAAATCTTCCTTGTTTTGTTGCTGTGCAAAACCTAAACCAACTCCAGAACCGGCCGGTGCTTCCAAAATAATCCACGCTTCGGTCTTGCCGTGATCTAAACCTAAATGTGTTTTAGCAAATGCTTTATTTGGATGGTAATGAACCGGAAGGCGTTGATCGGGATCTAATAACTTAATTAATATTTCGGTACTTAACCCAAAATTCTTAACATGATCTGCACCGAGCCAGCCATCTGGGTCTGCCTTGATTGCATCGCGCAGCAAAGTTCCATCTGTTAATCGCGAAAGCCCTTGTTCAGCCTCGCCGAAACGAGTAGTTACGGAACCAATCCATTCTTCAGGACGCATCGGACCACCAGGGCCGTGACGTAATGCACCAATGCGATTGCCACCTCGGTAAAAGTGATCGAACTGATTTGAAGGAAGTTTGGCGGGGGTGGTTGAACTATGTGACATGGTTCTAGACTACTTGCAGGATCTATATATTTTCCACCTAAATTGGAGCCAGTAAATGTCTGATGTATCAATTCGCCTGAAGCGTCTTTTCAATAATGGTCGTTGCTTTGATATCGCAGTAGATCACGGCTTCTTTGGCGAAGGCACTTTTCTTGCAGGTATCGAAGATATGAGCGCAGCCGTTGACACATTGATCACCGCCGCCCCTGATGCGATCCAGTTAACTTTGGGTCAAGCGAAGTTGTTGCAGAGCCACCCAAATCCACATAAGCCTTCACTAGTACTGCGCACCGATGTGGCAAATGTTTATGGAAAAGTTATTCCTGATCATCTATTTAGTATTCTGCTGGAAGAACCAGTTTTGCAAGCTGTGCGTCTTGATGCAGCAATTGTGGTTGTAAATCTCCTTGACTTGCCTGGGCGACCTGAACTGCGCGATGCCTGCATCCGCAACATCATGACCTTAAAGGCACAGTGTGAACACTACGGAATGCCGTTGATGGTAGAACCGTTGGTAATGAAAGATGCAACTGCCGGTGGATACACATCTGATGGTGAATTAGAAAAGGTTGTGCCGCTAGTTCGCCAAGCAATTGAGCTTGGTGCCGATGTAATTAAGGCAGACCCAACTGATAACGCAGCCGATTATCACCATGTGATTCAAACTGCTGGCACCGTTCCGGTATTGGTTCGCGGTGGCGGTCGCGTATCTGATGAAGAACTTCTAAACCGCACCGCTGAAGTTTTGAAGCAAGGCGCCGCTGGAATAGTTTATGGCCGAAATATCATCGCTCATCCAAAACCTGCCAAGATGACGCAAGCGCTGATGGCAATGTTGCATCAAGGAACTTCAGCTGCTGATGCGCTAAAGATTGTTAATAGTTGATATGTCTTCGCAAAAAATAGTCAAAGTCGGCATTATCGGCGGCGGATTAATGGGTCGCGAATTATTGGCTTTGGTTGGGCGTTGGGATGCACTATTAGAACATCCAATTCGCCCCGTGATTACTGCGATTGCAGATACATCCGATGCTGTGCGTGAGTTCTTTACCAACGCCGGTGTCGCTGAGTCATATAGCGATTACAAGCAATTACTAGCCAGTCCAAATGTCGATGTCGTTTATATCGCAGTGCCACATAACCTTCATGAAGAAATCTACATCGCAACCATTAACGCTGGTAAAGATTTCTTAGGTGAAAAACCATTTGGAATAGATTTGGTAGCAGCCGAGAAAATCGCCGCTGCACTTGCTGGAAAGCCCAACTTTGTGCGCGTATCTAGCGAACTTCCTTTCTATCCCGGTGCACAAGCTGCGGTACGCGAAGTGCAGACTGGCAATCTTGGAGAAATTGTTGAAGTTCGATCTGGGCTGCTGCATTCCTCGGATATTGATCGCAAAAAGAAAATTAACTGGAAACGTCAACGTAAGTTCTGTGGCGATATTGGAGTATTAGGTGATCTTGGAATGCATGCCGCACATATCCCGTTGCGCTTAGGATTTACCCCCACGAAAGTTTTTGCAATGTTGGATGACATTGTTACGCATCGTGAAAACGCTGCTGGCGAACAAGTTCCTTGTGATACTTTCGACAACGCAGTTTTAGCGATGCGTGCTAAAAATCCCGGCAACGATCGCGAATTTCCAATGTACTGGGAGATGAAGCGCATTGCCCCGGGTGAAAGCAATACTTTCTTCTTCTCAGCAATCGGCATGACAGGTGGCGTTCGATTTAGCACTAAGAACCCTGCGGTTTATCACACCTTCGCACTGCGAAATGGCGAACAAGTTTGGTCTGAGATACAACCGGGCCACGTAACAAATTGGCCGGTAATTACTGGACATATCTTTGAATTTGGTTTCCCAGATGCCTTGCTGCAGATGTGGGCGGCTTATTTTGCAGAACGCGAAGGCAAGCTTGGCGATCGCTTTGGTTGTGCAACCGTTGCTGAAGTTGTTAACTCACATAAAGCATTTGCTGCGGCGATGAAATCTCACGGATCTCACTCAGAAATATCCATGTAGTTATGGCTGACTTCGCATCTACAAATATTGCCGTTATTGGCAGCACGATGATGGATTTAACTGTCTATGCAGATATTTTGCCGGCCGCGGGCGAAACGCGCTTTGGGGAAAGTTTTACTACTGGATTTGGTGGAAAAGGCGCAAACCAAGCAGTGATGGCAGCTCGTACCGGCGCCCGCGTAACAATGATTACTGGCATCGGTAAAGATGGTTTTGGTGATGAAAGCCTGCAGAACTTTAAGAATTCACAGATGGATATCTCCTCGGTACTGCGCTTTGAAACCCACACCGGCGTTGCGCATATCTGGGTGGATGGACAAGGACAAAATCGTATTTCCATAGTTCCGGGTGCGAATTTTGAATTAACTCCGCAGGATGCAATTGAACAAGTTAAAAAACTTAAGGATGTTAGCGTCCTAATTGCACAGTGCGAGATCCCACAGGAAGTTACTTTGGCCGCTTTTCGTACAGCGCAAGAGTTGGGAATTACTACAATTTTAAATCCTGCGCCTTATCAGCCGCTGAGTGATGACTTGCTTGAACTGACAGATTGGCTGATCCCAAATGAAATCGAGTTTGCAGAACTAGATAAATCACATCGCGAACCAAATTCAGACGAAGTGATTTCATCGTTACGCGTTAAAGGCCGAACCATTGTCACACTTGGCAGTGAAGGTGCAGCACTTGTTACAGTGGATGGCAAAGTAAAAAGGTTTGACGCAAAGAAAGTGACGGCAACTGACACAACTGGTGCAGGTGATTGCTTTATTGGAGCCTTTGCTGCTGCGTTAGCAACCGGTGCAACAGAGGAAAGCGCAGTTCAGTTTGGAATTGATTGTGCAACGAAGAGCGTAATGCGCAAAGGTGCACAATCTTCATACCCAACTTTAAACGAAATAGATTTCAGCCTGATTTCAAAATAACGCTGCTGTAAGGAACCGCATCACCTGTATGAATAATTCCTAGCGCTTGCCCAACTTTTGCTTTGAAATCTTCGTGAGCAATAATCGTGGTCGGTAAGCCGCCATGGTGTTTTTTATATTCAGCAACTGTTGCGGCATCAACCTTGGCTTCAAATTCAGCAGCGAGATACATGCCTGTTAAATCCAAGTGAGGCAAGATCGCATCTAGAACTTGGCATACTGTAGGCGTTCCCATTACAAGTGCCAGATCTATGGTTTCCACATTTGGGTAAGTTGGAAATGGGCCATCCACAATTGCAATCGTGTTCACGTGACGAAAGCGGGCCAAGAGTGAAGCAAGGTCACCGTTAATAATTCCATTTTTAATCATGAATTTATGATTCCCTAGTAATCGCGTTCGCACAAGCGCTAAACTTGAAAAATGCCCGAACAACTAGCCGATCAAAAAGCGGCTCTCGCCAGAATTCAAGGACACCTTGAAAAATCTAGCGAACGAGTCCTAATTGGAATCATCGGCAAACCTGGCGCTGGAAAATCAACCCTTTCAAAATTCCTGATGAGCAAACTTTCCAAGGAGCTCGTCACGGTCGTACCAATGGATGGATATCACCTAAGTAATAAAGTCTTAAAAGATTTAAAGCGCGCCGATCGCAAAGGAGCACCAGACACATTTGATGTCGCCGGTTTTGTCTCCCTGGTCAAACGAATTCGTTCAGAACAAACCCAAAATATTTACTATCCAATATTTGATAGAGCAATTGAAGAATCTATTGCCGCACAAGGTGTTGTAACTTCTGCGACCAAAGTTGTAATTATTGAAGGTAACTATTTACTGCATGACGAAGGTGGATGGGAAGTCATCAACGACCTGCTGGATGAGAGCTGGATGGTTGATGTTGATGACGATAAACGAATATCGCGCTTAATCTCACGCCATATTGCTTATGGGAAAGATCCAGAGGCCGCAAAAGCGTGGGCCAAAGGGACAGATGAAGTAAATGCAAAACTAATCGAACGCGGGCGCACCCGTGCCGATTATGTTGTTGCTATTGATTAACTGCGCAGAGCAACTGCAAGTGAACGGAAATCCTCGACCAAAATGTCGATCTCTTTCTGTCCATGAGCAAGGCTGATTAACCACTGCTCATCAAGTCCTGGAGGCGTGATGATTCCGCGGTTAAGTGACCAAAGCCAAGACAACTCAGCCACTGCAAAATCAGTTGCTTTGTAATCACGGTAGTTACGAACTGGCGTTGTGGACCAAGTAATACAGCCCTTAACTCCGAATCCAACTGTATGTGCCGGAAGTTGGAACTCTTCAATAATTTCTGTGATTCGATCAAGTGCTTGTTGATTAAATGCTTCTGCAGCAGCCAAAGTTTCTGCTGTACAAATTTTATCAACTGCTCTGATACCTGACATTGCAAGTGGGTTACCGTTGAAAGTACCGAAGTGAGCCATTTTGCCGTTGGATACGAAATCCATGTACTGCTTTTTTCCACCAAATGCAGCGAGAGTAAGTCCGCCGCCAATTGATTTAGCAAGTGTGATCAAATCAGGTTTAACGCCAAGACGTTGTGCCGCTCCTTGATGACCCGCAGTAAGTCCAGTTTTTACTTCATCAAAGATAAGAACAATGCCATATTCATCGCAGAGTTCGCGGACTCGTTCTAGATACCCAGCATCTGGAAGAACTATGCCGATATTTTCAAGAACAGGTTCCACAATAAAGCAAGCAATTGTCTTTGCATGCTTTTGAAAAATACGTTCTAGCGCATCTGGGTTGTTGTAAGGAACAACAAAAACATTTCCAGCAACTAAGTTTGAATCCGCAACTGGAGTTGGCTCTTCAGCATCACCTGCTTTATCTAAAGATGGTTTGCTTGATACAACAAATGGGTCGTAGCTACCGTGGTAGCCACCTTCGACCTTAACGATGTCGCTCTTTCCAGTTGCTGATCTTGCAACGCGTACGGCATACATTGTTGATTCGGTGCCAGAGTTAGTAAATCGCACCTGATCAATTCCAAAGCGACGGCAAATTCGTTCTGCAGCATCAGTTGAGATCGGTGAGGGAGTTACGAAGAGCATGCCGGTATCTAGCGCGGCTTTTGCTTCTTCAACAACTACAGGGTTGAGGTGGCCAGCGAGCATTGCGCCGAATCCCATAGAGAGATCTAGGAGCTGGCGGCCGTCGACATCGGTCATCCACGCGCCTTTAGCTGACACGATCGAGATCGGATATGGATCCCAATGTTGGAAACTGGAGGTAACCCCAAGTGGGAGTGACTTCATAGAGCGTGCGCTCTCGGCCTCTGAACCCTTGGTGTTGTCTGTAAATAGTTGCCACTCTGAAGCTAGTAAGGACGCTACTTTTTCAGGAGATATCGGCGTGGATGTTGCTGGTGTTGATCTAAAACTTTCCGCATGATGCGATTGTGTAATCATTTTAAAGCTGTACGGCAAAGGTTTCTGATTTAGAAACTCGTTTGAGAAGTACTCTCCCCGTCATTTTCATTCTTTCGAATGTGGGTTAAGTATCTCCGAAGTCAAAAAAAGTTGCAACCCCACCCCATTTTCATGCGAGAAGTTCGGGCGTGTCTCATAAACTTCCGATTGTTATGGAAAAACCAACAATAATTCTTGCGACCAGCAATGGCGTAGGCATGGGCCATCTAGCGCGCGCATCCGCAATCGCACTTTCATTAAAAGAATATGCAAATCCAATTATTGTTTCCATGGCCGGTGGAATCGCTGAAGTTCCAGAGTTTATGGGAATTCGTTGCGAATATATTCCGGGCCGTGATCGTTTATGGATGTCACGCGAAAAATGGGATGCGTATTTACGTGACAGATTATTGGCACTCGTTGACGAGACTGGTGCAAAAGTTTTATCTTTTGATGGAGTTGTTCCATATCCAGGAGTCATAGCGGCGAAATTTGGGCATCCAAAGCTTTCACTGGTTTGGGTGCGACGTGGTTTGTGGCAGAAAAAACCACAACGTTTTGTCCTCGGCCTGCAATCAAAGATGATGGATCACATTGTCGAACCTGGCGATATCGCCCGTGCATATGACTTTGGACCGACATCTACCCGTAAAGATGCGACGCTTACTTCATCTGTCTCGCTCTTTCAAAAATCAGATGCATTTGCGCGCGATGAAGCGCGCAAAATTCTGGGGCTAGATTTAAATCGTCCCGCGGTTTTAGTACAACTTGGAACTGGCGATAGCGATGTAAACGAGAAGATGACAGCCGCGTTATCGGGGTTGCTGGGATGGAAAGATCTGCAAGTTATCTTGACTAAACAACCTCTGGATAAAGATGGCAAGTCACTTGCTCCAGAAGGGCTAGATATTCGGGTTGTGCGTTATTTCCCATTAGCCAAGGTGTTACGTGCCTTTGATGCTGGAGTCTGCGCCACCGGCTATAACGGTGTTCACGAGTTATTGCCCGCACAAGTACCAACCGTTTTCGTATCAAATATTCGCGGAACTGATGATCAAGAAGCGCGCGCTAGGTGGTGTCACGACTTTGGCTTTGCCTTGCGCGCCGATCAAGCAGACCTGGCTGATGTCACGGAAAAGGTAGCGCAACTGCAAGATCCTGCTGTCCGCGCGCGACTATCAAGTAAATGTGCGCAGTTACCAGATCCAACCGGTGGTGCAGAAATTGCGAAAATTCTTTACGAATTAGCTATCGCAAAAGAACCGATTAGACCATCTCGGCTAACTTATCTACGTCTAACGGTTCAAGAACATATAAATCGTGGATTGCGCCACGTCGCCTATCTCGGTCTACGCAGAGTCGGACTAATTTATCGCGCCCTTAATCCGCACATAGTTGTGCAGGTAACTCGCCAAGCGCCACCAGTGTGGGGCGATCAAAGCACGGCCCAAGAGCTACACCCACTAATAAAAGGTGAACAACGTTTTGAACATTTAATAACTGGTGCATCGGAGAATTATAAATCTCGACGTGCAGAAATTGCTGAGGCAGCATATGGTGAGCATATAGAGGTGATAAAAAAGAAATGAAAGTTAGAACTTGGTTTAAGAAGACGCCTATAGGCCGCATGGTTTGGCGCGTAATCATTGGCGCAATCGGCGGATTGATAACTGTATTTGGTGCAATCGCACTAGTTGGTCCGGGCCCCGGAATTTTAATTGTTTTGGCGGGACTTGGAATTTTGGCAACTGAGTTTGCATGGGCTGCTCGCGTAATGGTTCACACTCGAACTTATGCGCAAAAGGCGGCAGATAAAGCGGGGATACCCAAGTGGGCACAACTTGCTCTCATTGCAGGTGCAGCAGTGATTTCAATATTAGTAATTTTGTATTTACATTCAGCAGGAAAGATTTAATTTAAAGCACTAGTGTCAGCCCTTATGAGAGCGCAGACATCACAACCAGTCCACGAAATTATTGCAACTCGTCGCAGCCCACGTTCTTTGGATCCAGCGGCCACATTTACAAATGACGATTTGGTTGCATTGCTTGAAGCCGCGCGCTGGGCCCCTTCTGCATTTAATGGCCAGCCCTGGAGATTCTTCGTCGGGCGTAACGGCGATGAATTATTTAGCGCAATACTTTCAACGCTGGAACCATTTAATCAGTCATGGGCAAAGAACGCTTCAGTCCTTATTACAGTTGCCGCAAAGACTACAAAAGATGACGGATCAATCCATGCTGATTATCAATACGATTGTGGGTTAGCGGTATCTCAATTGGTATTTGAAGCTCACAACCGCGGCTTTGTTGCTCATCAAATGACTGGCTTTAATAGAACCAATAGCGCAACCATTTTGGAAATGGACTCGAATTTAACTCCGATAGTTGTGGTTGCGATCGGTAAGCAAGATGCCCCGGAAAAATTGACGGGTCCGGCTGCAGAACGTGAACAAGCACCACGAGTACGTAAGCCACTCTCCGAAATTGTTATAAAAGGTTTACCGCTTTAGAACTGTGAACGGATATCCCAAAGATCTTTAAAGACAGGGTTAAATAAAGTACTTGCTAAATACTTAACGCCATCTGATCCACCGGTACCGACTTTCTGTCCGATTGTGCGCTCCACCATTTTCACGTGGCGATAGCGCCATTCTTGTAGCCCTTCATCGATATCCATCAACCTTTCACAGACCATTGCCGATTCTGGATCATTGCGGTGCACGGCAAGTAGCGCTTCAATAACGCGGGGATCAGATTGGTAATGCGTAGATTTATCTCGTCCCAAAATTTCAGCCGGAATCTTGTGACCACGTTTATCTAAGTAGGCAAGCGTTGAATCCCAAATCGAATTGCGAGATGAAATCTCCTTGATTTCGGCCTGTATTTCTTTAGGCAGATGCGATGCCATCTTCGAATCACGTCTTCCCAGAAGCGCTTCGACTTTTCTAAACTGGGCAGACTGAAAGCCACTGGAGGAAGATAGATAACCACGGAAGGCGTTGAATTGCAGGGGAGTCATCGTCTCTAAAATATCTACTTGCGTTACACATACTTTAAGAATCGTGCGGATACGACCTAGCAACGCCAATGATCGGTGTGTATCACCGGACTCAAGCGATTTGGCCGCAGCATTAAATTCGTGAATTAGTTGTTTGAACCATAATTCGTAACTTTGATGAATGATAATGAACAGCATTTCATCGTGTTCGGGGCCGTCAGACAATGGCTTTTGAAGGCTAAGTAGGTCGTCAATCGCTAAATAAGAAGTGTATGTAAGCGCTGAATCAAACTCCGAATCGCTCACGTAACTCTCGAATCGGTTTTTTCAATTTTTTCATATTGACGTGAAGCAACTAAATCACGAATACGTGCGAAACCATCCCAAACTTCGACATATGAAGTAGGTAACGGGGCAATTGCTAATCGAATTGAATTAGGTGTTCGGTAATCTGGAATTACATCAGCGAATTCACGTAGCGCAACACAGATTCGCGCAGCATCTGGGTGTCCTAGTGAAATGTGTCCACCACGTTCTTGCGGGTTCCGTGAAGTCAATAGAGTGAATCCGAGTTCGGCCAACCATGCGTCATAGAGTTGAATCATCATCTCTGTACCTATCGCAGCCTTTTCGGAGATCGCTCCAATGCCAGCTTCTTCGATCATGCCAAATGCGGTCTTGATGCAACGCAATCCAATTAGAGATGGACTTGCAATTTGAAATCCACGAATACCGTCAGCCTTTTCAAAGTCAGGGCCCATTGCAAACTGGTCACCTTGCGAGAACCATCCTTGATCGGTACTTGCAGTTCTGCCTGAACTTTCTTATTTACATATAACCAAGCAGGAGAACCAGGCCCAGAGTTGCCATATTTGTATGTACAACCGACTGCGATATCTACGCCGTTCTTATCGAAATCCATTTCAATCGCACCGACTGCGTGGCTGGCATCCCACAACATAAGCGCTCCATGTTTGCGAGTTAAGTCAGTCAAAGTCTTTATGTCATTGCGTGCACCTGACCGATATTGAATTACTTCCAAAGTTACAAGTGCAACGTCATCGTTTAAATATGGAGCAAGAATTTCTGGAGTAATTCTCTCGTTTTCTGCAGATCCCGGAGTTTCATTATCAATAATTACTAACTTAAGGCCGAGTTGTTTTGCGATGCCATCAAGAATGTAGCGATCTGTTGGAAAGTTTGCCGCATCCGTAATAATTGTCTTGCGGCCAGGCCTCGCGTTTATCGCAGCAAGTGCTAATTGATAAAAGTTAACTGATGTTGTGTCGCACGCTAGAACTTGACCCGCTGCGGCTCCCAGTGTTGAGCGACCGATTAGGTCACCTGTTGGCTGCGCCTCATCAACCCAATGACCCCAACCGGTTACGACTTCTGGGCCCCACTCATTTTTCATAAATGAATTAACTGCCTCAATCGTCGCGAGTGGAAGTCGACCTAAAGAATTTCCATCTAGGTAACAGATATTTGGATCGCTGACCACGAATTGCGAGCGAAAACGTGCCAACGGATCACGAGAATCAAGGTCTAGCGCGAATTGACGGTCAGTGGCTTTCATAGTTGAAAGGTACGCTCTCCCATCGTGGCGCGCAATCTTGTAAATATTGAAGAGGTCAATAAAGCCTTTGATATTAGAGCGCTGCTTGAAAGAGTTTCTCTAGGTGTTTCTGAAGGCGATCGAATAGGAATTGTCGGTAGAAATGGCTCTGGCAAGAGCACTTTAATGAAAATTATTGCAGCAGTTGAAACTCCCGATCAAGGTCGAGTTACAAAATCAAATTCAGTCAAAATTGGATTGCTTTCACAAGTTGATAAGGCAGATCCCAACTCTACTGTTGGAGATGTAGTCCTAGGTGATAAAGCAAAGCATGAATGGGCTAGCGATGCTGGAATCCGTGAAGTCTTCACTGGTTTATTTGGTGGATTTGATGACCACTTGTTTGAGAGAACTTTTGCAACTTTATCTGGTGGAGAAAAACGTCGTGTTGGATTAGCGAAGTTGTTAATCGATGACTTAGATCTAATTCTTCTTGATGAGCCAACCAACCACTTAGATGTGGAAGGTGTTGCCTGGTTGGCCAACCACCTAAATAATCGCAAATCATTAGCTGTCTTAGTTATTACACATGATCGCTGGTTCTTGGATGCTGTTACCGATCGGACCTGGGAAGTAGTTGCCGGCAAAGTAGAAGAGTATGACGGTGGTTATTCCGCTTTTGTTCTGGCGAAAGCTGAGCGTGCACGACAAGCCAATGCAATGGATGCCCGACGTAATAATTTAATTCGCAAAGAACTTGCTTGGTTGCGTCGAGGTGCACCAGCACGAACCACCAAACCAAAATTTCGAGTCGATGCGGCTAATGTGTTAATCGCCGAAGAACCCGCACCTCGAGATCAAGGCGAACTATTAAAGTTTGCACGCAACCGCCTGGGAAATACTGTCTATGAAGCACATCATCTACAAGTGCGTGCTGGCGATAAAGAGTTGATTGATGATCTTTATTGGAATGTTGGACCAGGTGATCGCATTGGAATAGTTGGAATCAATGGTGCTGGTAAAACTACGCTGATGCGCACCTTAGCCGGAGAAATTCAACCATTTGCTGGAAAGTTGGTCACTGGCGTAACCGTTAAAGCAGCATTTTTAACCCAACATCTCGATGAGTTAAATCCGCAATGGCGCGTACTGGAAGCCGTTGAAAAAGTCGCCGCACACATTGAACTTGGTAACGGCAAATCACTTTCAGCATCTCAACTCTGTGAACGACTTGGCTTTGATAAAGATTCTCAGTGGACGCCCGTTGGCGATCTTTCGGGCGGCGAAAAGCGCAGATTGCAATTAACCCGTTTGTTAATGGACTCCCCAAATGTTCTATTGCTCGATGAACCAACTAATGATTTTGATATTGAAACTCTGACCGAACTCGAAGACTTACTTGACAGTTACAGTGGAACTTTGGTTGTGATTTCTCACGACAGATACTTCCTCGAAAGAGTTTGCGATCGTTTTGTTGGCTTACTGGGTGATAAAGCGCTTCGTGATTTACCACGTGGCGTTGACCAATATCTTGAACAAAGAACTGAGGCTTTGCAGGGTTCAAGTACGGAAGAAAAAAGTAAGACCGTTTCATCTGCAGCGGAACAACGTCAATACAAGAAAGATTTAGCGCGACTGGAAAGACAGATCGAGAAAGCTAAAGTTCGCATCGCCGAACTGGAGCAAGAACAGACTTCTGCGGCATTTGATCCAAATGAGTTAACTCGAGTAACGGCAGAACTTGAATCTCAGCGAGCAGAATTGAACTCTCGTGAGGAAGAATGGCTCGAAGTCACTCTTCTCCTTGAGCCATGAGTTAAAATATTTCCATGAGCCAAATTTCGCATGTTGTTGAATCCATTCTTTTTCGTAGCCGCTTTTTACTGGCTCCGCTTTATCTTGGACTAGTCGGTGCACTTTTTCTTCTGGCCTATCGGTTTATCGTTGAGTTCTGGCACTTGGCAGAAAAGACGGCTGATATGTCGGCCAGCGAATTTACCCTCTCACTTTTGGCGCTACTAGATCTAACTCTTTTGGCAAACCTAATCTTGATGGTGATCTTTGCTGGATATGAAAACTTTGTTTCGCGTATAGATATTGCAACCGAATCTAAAGACCGTCCACATTGGATGGGAACTATCGATTTCAGTGGTTTGAAAATAAAGTTGATCGGCTCTTTGGTTGCTATTTCAGTCATCGAACTATTAAAAGATTTTATTGGCCTTGCGGGTGCTGCAGAAGTTGGCGAAGGAACGATTTGGCGAATTGCAATCCACTTAACATTCGTTATTTCCGGAGTTCTATTTGCGCTTATGGATTGGATCGCAGATAAACGCGAATTCCACGGCACTCATCAATAGTGAAGTCGTCTCAATTTAATAAGAGCAGTTCCCGCTTAGATTTTCTTGCGGCAATCTCGGGGATCATGATCGCCTTACAGGCGCGCGCAAATGGAGAGCTTTCTCAACGCATTGGTAACCCGATTGAAGCCGCACTAGTTTCTTTCGGCTCAGGCTTGATTATTATTTCTATAATTTCGGCATTCAACCCAGCGATTAAGAGCGGAATCAGAAATCTTCGAGGAGCCGTTAACCGTAAAGAGATTCCTATTTGGACGCTTTTTGCAGGAATGCTTGGTGGAAGTTTTGTAGCCGTACAAACTCAAATTGTTCCAATAATTGGTGTTGCGATTTATTCAGTGGCTTCTATCGCCGGACAAACTGCAGCTTCATTGCTGGTAGATCGAATTGGTCTCACTGGTGGCGGCAAAAAGAACATAACTACAAGAAGAGTTGCCGCCGCTGGCGTGACCGTAATCGCAGTATTGATTTCGGTACTTGATCGGATTGAAGCAAATAACCTTTCAATTGCGGCTGTAATCTTTGGCTTTTTTGCCGGTTCAATTGTGGGCGTTCAACGCGCAATGAATGGTCAAATTAATGAGAGTACACAGCAAAGCTTTACAACTTCTCTTCTTAATTTCATTATGGGAACAACTTTTCTAGTCATTTTCTTAGGTATAGGCATGCTGATTAACAGAGCAGAAATTGTTTCGCTTCCCGCTGGCCCGTGGTGGATGTATACCGGTGGAACAATCGGAGTCATTTACATTGCTTTTACTTCGACAATTGTTCAGCATTTAGGAGTACTAACATTCACGTTAATCAGTGTTGGTGGTCAACTAGTTGGGTCTTTACTGATTGATTTTTACTCACCTACCGAAGGTGTGCAAGTAAGCGCCTACTTGGTTACAGGAATTGTTATGACTTATCTTGGTGTGGTCGTGGGCGGCGTCGGAAATTTACCAAAGCCGAAATTAGCGAAGCGGAAATAAAGAACGCCGCAATTGCATACGAAGAGCTTTTAACCCATGGCAAAGTTGCTGCGTAGTAACCTGCCAAAGTAATTCCAACACCCCAGAGAAGTGCACCGAGCGCATTTGCAGATAAAAACCTGTAGTAATTCATCTTGGCGGCGCCCGCAATTGGTGGAACAAAAGTACGAATCCATGGGAAGAAGCGCGCTGCAACGACTGCCCACCATCCAGTTTTCTCATAAAAATTCTCTGCATTAATGATCATTCTCTGCATTCTTGGTGAATCGCGCTTATCTAAATAAGGACGACCTACAACCCGTCCGATCACGAAACCAACTTGATCGCCAAAGAATGCTGCGAGAAATATGATCGAAACTAAGATCAAAATATTGATATTTCCATGCGCTGCCGCAACTAATCCTGCGCTAAATAGAACCGAGTCTCCTGGCAGAAAGAATCCAAAAAGTAGTCCGGTCTCAATAAATACAATCGCTCCGACAATCAAATAAAAGATAAATGGGGCAAGCGTTGAAAGTTGGGCATCAAATGATGCGGCTAACTCCATTTATACGCTCTTTTTAACCGCAGCAGCCACCTTGCTGACCACTTGGGAATCAAAAACACTAGGGACGATAAATGAGGCATTTAACTGCGACGGACTTACGCAAGATGCAATCGCTTCTGCGGCGGCAATCAACAACTCATCAGTGATCTTGTTAGCGTTTGCGTCAAGTAATCCACGGAAAATACCTGGGAAGGCTAGGACGTTATTGATCTGGTTCGGTTGATCACTTCTTCCGGTAGCCACGACTGTTGCGTACTTACGAGCAATTACGGGATCAATTTCAGGATCAGGATTAGCGAGTGCGAAAACGATAGAACCGGATGCCATAGATGCAACATCTTTTTCAGTTAGCACATTTGGCGCACTTACCCCAATAAATACATCTGCGTCCTTCATAGCCTCTGAGATAGTTCCAGAGAAGCCCTCAGTAACGCAACCAGTGATATCGAATGCAATAATTGTTTTTGCACCACTCTTGGTTAGCAGTCTAGAAATAGCAGTACCTGCAGCACCAG
>CAITKS010000070.1 GCA_903893085.1 uncultured Actinomycetes bacterium
CGCCAAAATCAAAGGCTTCATTGGAAGTCCTTGAGACATTTCAGGACCGCTAGCTAAGAATGCACCAACAATTGCTAGCGCTGCACCGATTGAAAGAATTAGTGAAAGTCGATCACCTTTTACAAAGTACGCGTAACCAACTGGAATAAGTGCAGACAACCCACTGATTGGAGAAACAACTCCCATGCGCCCAGTAGATAGCCCAGCGTATAAACAGATTAATCCGCAATAACCCAAAATTCCGGCTAGCGCTCCTGGAATGAAAAATCCATCTGCCCCAAATGCATTACTTGAAAAGTCGCCACTTAAGATTGCAAGTACTACTCCAAAGACCAATCCAATTGCTTGAGTAACTCCAAGGACAGCAATCGCTGGATGAGTTTTACTTAATTTTCCGCCGTGATAATCCGCTGTGCCCCACAAGAGACTTGAAAAGAGTGCTAGCAGAGTGGCCATAGCAAGCAAGGCTACAACAGCCCCACGCCCTGCCTCCCACTTAAAGTGAACGTATATCTTTAGAATTAACCAGTGGATGTCGCCCAGTTCAATCGCATGATAGATCACCTTAGAACTGCAACCCCGCGTGCTGAAATTATTCTGGAAGAAGTTCCTGCGCCGCAAAAATTAGCAACATTTTCATTTGCCTTTACCGCCGATGTATCGAATGGCCTGCTTGGAGATGCCGAGGATGAAATTGCATCTGGTCGATTTGTATTACTGCACGAACCCGGCGGACAAGATACTTGGGAAGGCGAATTTCGCTGCGTTACATTTTTAAGTGCCGATGTTGATGAGGCGATGCAAGATGATCCACTTCTACCTGAAGTTGGTTGGACCTGGCTCCTTGATTCTCTGGCAGCAGCTGGTTGTGAATTCAACGCCCCCAGCGGAACGGTGACTCGAGTTTCTAGCGCATCCTTTGGCAAGCTATCTCCGAGAAATGATGAATCTGAAATTGAAATTCGTGCATCGTGGAGTCCTATAATTAGTGATAGTTCGCAGATGCTCGCTCATATTCAAGCATGGTGCAATTTGTTAGGCGAAGTAGCAGGCCTTCCACCAATCGCCGAAGGCGTTGCACCAATTTCGGCGGCACGTCGCAAGGCGTGATGTAAATCTATTTTGCTAAGAATTTCTCTATGACCCAAATAAGCAGCCAGCCTGAAGTCGACCAAGAAATTCCTGCACCCACTGCCGCTCCATTGCTGGCACCGGAAAATGGAGTGCCAAAAGTTATTGAAAGTGAATCATTATTTGAAAAGGCGCTGTCGGAATTAGCAAGCGGATCTGGTCCATTTGCAGTCGATGCCGAAAGAGCTTCCGGATTTAAATTTAGTGCGCGCGCATATCTGATTCAGATCAAGAGAAATGGTGGCGGGTTACATTTAATTGACCCGATTCCATTTGGTCCAGGTCATCGCTTATTTGCCCAATTAAATGACCTGTTGCGCACTGATGAAGTTATTTTGCATGCCAGTACACAAGACCTTCCGTGCCTGCGTGAATTAGGTATCAACCCAGTAAATCTCTTTGATACCGAACTAGGTGGCCGCCTGGCTGGATTACCTCGAGTTGGATTAGGCCCACTGCTGGAATCGCTAATGGAAGTTTCACTGGCAAAAGAACATTCGGCAGCTGATTGGTCACAACGTCCATTGCCCAAAGATTGGTTGAATTACGCGGCACTTGATGTGGAATTGCTGATCGAACTTCGAGACAAGGTTCATGACTTGCTTGCGAGCGCAAATAAATTACAGTGGGCGCAGGAAGAATTTCAATCAATATTGGATGCTCCCCCACCGCCACCAAGAATTGATCCATGGCGACGTACCTCCGGAATGCATAAAGTTAAAAAACGCGAACAACTTGCCATCGTTCGCTCCCTCTGGACGGTTCGAAACGAAATTGCGCAAGAAGTTGATATCTCACAAGGGCGCCTTCTGTCGGATTCAGCCATAGTTGAACTTGCAATGGTGGCGCATGCCAAACCAATAAAGACAAAGAAGGATCTCGAACGCGCATTGCGTCCTCTTGGGTTGCGAGCGCGCTGGCTTGAAAATGCAGCGACTTGGATTAGCGCCATCTCCGATGCGATCGCTCTTCCCGAAGATCAATGGCCAAAGGCGCGTTCTGATTCTGATTCTTTGCCGCCGATAAAGATATGGCGCGAGCGCTTTCCTGAACGATATGCGCCGCTGACCCATGCCCGCGCCCGCTTGAGCGAGAGAGCAACAGATCTTGCGATACCCCTTGAAAATATGATCACCCCGGAATGTGTACGCAGAGTCTGCTGGATGGCCCCAAAAGGCGCTGTAGCGCAGGCTCTGGCTACTCTGGGTGCACGTTCGTGGCAGATTGAGATCGCATCACCTATTTTGGAATCGGCCCTTCTAGAGACCGAACCGCTGGCTGAGCCTGTAATCGAGGGTGAGGAAGCGGCTGCCGAGTCTTTGTGATGAATTACGCAACACTTAAGTTGCGTAAATA
>CAITKS010000071.1 GCA_903893085.1 uncultured Actinomycetes bacterium
GCAGATAAACCAGCGGCAAGTGGCTCCATCGTTTTATGCCAACCAGCCATAGTTTCATTTACCCAGTCCAGGCGGCTAGCCGCAGTTGGTGTTGTTGGAGCCGCAGGGAAAAGTGTGGCTTCATCTAGCCAGACTTCTGAAATTTCAAATGCACTTTTGACTACATCTAAATCTTTAGTGCCAAGTGGTTTTAATCCTTGCGCCGAAACAAATTTCTTTGCAGTATCGCGCGCGGTGGAAATTGAAAGGACGCCTTCGCTACCTGAACCGGCTTGGCCGGTTTGCGAAAATAGAGTTGTAAATGGATTTACAAAACCTGCAGGGTTAATTCCCAACTGTTCAAATTGCGCCTTCATCTGCTCTTGCATTTGGCGCATCATCGCTTCGAAGTCAGGGCGGCCATTTTCTCCAGAATTTTCGGAGTCGTCAGGATCGTTTGGAATAAATCCAAAACCAGCCATCGCCTTCTCCCATCTAAAAAAGTTAGATCGCACTTATTGGATCCAACAACGCCAATGCGAGATTTATGCCCGCAAGAGATAGGCTACCGAACATGTCCAATGCATTTATGGCTCTGATTTGGTGGGTTATCCCACTGGCGGGTCTAATTGGCGCGCTGGGTTATGTTCTCTGGGTTACGCAATTTAAATCAAAATTTGAATCAGAAACCACGCGTTCGGTTGGTCAATTCCAACGTTTTCAAGATTCTTTCCGAGATGCTGAAATTACAATTGCTGGAGAAGAACCAGATGAAAGCCAAGACGCGCAACCACCCGTGGAGCGCTAACTTCAAAGATATGGCCTCGATGTAAATGGTCCGCAATCGCCTTCCTCGACTAGCTACTTTGGTCTTATCAATTTTTTTCGGACTCGCACTTCTTGCCCCACTTCCCTTTGTGGTTTTAACACCAGGCCATGCCCAAGATGTTCTAGCAAAAATAATCACACCTTCTAAGAAAGCTGCGGTTTCACCAACTTTCTATCCAGCCGATGGAAAGATTTACTTACTATCAATTCTTATTACCAACCCTTCTGCATATGTGACTGGCTTTGAATTGATTTATTCTTGGATGAGAAGTGACTATTCCGTTATGCCGCGATCATTTTTTTACAAAGATGGACGAAGCGCTGATGTAGAGGAAAAACTTGCAAAGACCGAAATGGTGGATTCACAGTTAAGTGCCAAGGTTGCAGCTCTAAATTATTTGGCGAAGAATTTTCCGCAGCTAAATACGGCAAAGATCGTGCCAAGTGATATTGATATTTCACTTGCCAAGACAGGTGGTCCAAGCGGCGGGTTGGCTTTCGCACTGGGGATCGTCGAACTCATGACTCCCGGAAATATTTTGAAGGGGAGAACTGTTGCAATCACCGGAACTATCGATGAAAAAGGAAACGTGGGAAGCATAGGCGGAATAGCTGAAAAGATTTTGGCCGCTAAGAAAGCAGGGGCCACTCTCTTCTTAGTTCCTGAAAATAACTGCAAAGACCTTGCACCAAGCGTTGCAAAAATCCCAGAAGGAATAAAAATTGCTGCAGTTTCGAGCCTAGAAGAGGCTATGACAGCGCTTAATTCGAATCGTCCGCGCGCTTGCGCTAACTTAGGAGCATGATGAAAAAGCCAAGTCCCCTAGCACTCACCTTCATAATTTTGGCAGTTATTGCCGGGGCGCTAGTCGCTCTTAGCGGTGTGTACGTTGATTGGCTCTGGTTTAAATCAGTGGGCTTCACAGGTGTTTGGTCAACAGTTCTTACTACCAAAATCTCGCTATTTATTGTGGCCGGTCTAATTACTTCAGCGATCATCTCTCTGAATATTTATCTCGCTTATCGCTCTCGTCCATTTGATGTCTCAATGGCGATGGAAGCCGACAACCTCGAGCGCTACCGCGCAACAATCGATCCAATTCGTAAACTGGTATTTGCTGGCGTAGTCGTAGTTCTCTTCTATTTCGGTGGCTCAAGTGGAATTCAACTTTGGAGCTCTTGGCTTCTCTTCAAGAACTCGACAGATTTCGGTGTTAAAGATCCACAGTTCAATATGGACATTTCATTCTTTGCTTTCCGTTTACCGTTCTATCAAAC
>CAITKS010000072.1 GCA_903893085.1 uncultured Actinomycetes bacterium
AACGTTCCCGAATCTCCATTTGTGTTGCACTTGGCAAATGTTATGCACTTGGCAACAGATGTAACCGGTGCGTTGATCGAAAGCAAGAAAAACGTTGATGCGTTTACAATTTTGGAGAAATTGCATCCATCAGCAGCAGTCTGCGGAACTCCAACTAATATTGCAGCACAAGTTATTAAACGAATCGAAGGTATGTCACGTGGGCGATATGCCGGCCCAGTCGGTTGGCTCGATGCGCGCGGTGATGGCGAACTCGGAATCGCGCTGCGTTGTGGTCAGATTAAAGTGAACGAGATTCAAATTTATGCAGGGTGTGGAATTGTTGCTGGCTCTAACCCTGAAAAGGAATTATCTGAGAGCAATGCAAAGTTTGCGCCAATGCGTAGTGCGTTAAATTAAAGCGAAGCCATTTTTTCATAAAGGCTCTTAATTAAATCTGCATTTGCTTCACGATCAGGCACTTTGCAAACTACAACGCTAAGCCCAGAAACCGGCTTGGTTATCTCTTGGCGCAGTTGATCTACGTTTGAAATTGTCTTGGCTTCGATGCCCATGGCCAGAGCGATTGCTGCTGGATCTAATCCGTGGGGGGTTCCAAAAACCTGCTCAAAGCCTGACACTCCGCGTTGTGGCAAAGTAGAGAAAATTCCGCCCCCGTCATTGTTCATTACAAATATTCGCAAATCTATTTCTTCGCGATGAATCAAACCTGTTAGGTCGTGCAGAAAGGCTAAATCACCAAGAACTGCAGTCGTTGATTTATTGACTGTAGCAATTCCCAGAGCGGTTGAAATATTTCCATCAATGCCGGCCAGACCTCGGTTTGCAAAAGTTTTAATCCCACTTCTTGCAGCGCCGAAGGCTTCGATGTCTCGAATCGGACGAGATGAGGCGATAAATAACGCACTCTGTTCGGGCAAGTGTTGCGATATTTCACGAGCAATAAGTGGCTCAGACCAAGTGGAAATTTCATTGACTACTTTTGCGGTGCGGTGCGAATATTTCTGCCACTTGGCTAA
Source organism: uncultured Actinomycetes bacterium (assembly GCA_903893085.1). Next base: position 1,020 of record CAITKS010000072.1, read on the forward strand.
CCATTCTGGATCAGCAGGCGCGGTGTAAAGCTCTGGCAGTTCAGTGAATTTCTTCTCTGCCAGGCGATCAGTGTCTACGGTGGCCATACGAGGATCAATAACAAAAGAAGTACGCGCTGACTTTAACAAGGCATTTACTGAGCGAGATAGCGTCGTTCTGCCAATTACAACAACGGTATCTGGTGCAAGATCTTTAGCAATCACAGTTGATGTTAAGAAAAGGCTTGCGTGAGCGGATGTGTTTGGAAAAGTTAGCGGATCTTCACTTAAAATTGGCCATCCCAATTTGTCCGCAAAGTCTTTTACTGCATCTGCTGCAATTCCACCGCGGTCATGGCCAATTACCAGAAGACCACGCGTTGATTTGCTGGCTAGAGTTCCGGCCTTCTTGCGATCAAATATACGTGGTGGACTAATTGATATTCCATCTAGCCAAGTGTCATCGTCACTAGCCAATAAAGGTTCTTCAAATTGCACATTGATATGAACTGGGCCAGTTTGCAATGAATTAAGTGGAAGTTCTAACGGATAAGCAGACCCGGATACATCAGCAAAATAGCGCACCGCCTTTCCAAAAATCCGTGCCTGCTCGGTGGTTTGATTTGCGCCAGTACGTCGCAGTTCAGCCGGTCGATCAGCAGTAATAACAAAAAGTGGAATATTTGAATGAGATGCTTCTAAAACTGCAGGATGGTAGTTAGCGACAGCAGTTCCGCTCGTACAAATTACTGGAACTGGGCGGTTGGTAGCTTTTGCTAAGCCAAGGGCATAAAAAGCGGCACTTCTTTCATCGATACGGATGTGCAATTTAATTAAATCGCGTTCTTGGGCTGCAACAAGTGCAAGAGATAGCGGAGCATTACGAGATCCAGGTGAAATTACTGCATCCGTTATTCCTGCTTCGATAATTTGGCGCACGATTACACGAGCCAAGCGCGTTGATTGGCTCATTAAATGTGCTCCCAAGTTTTCATGACCCGATCTTGCCACCATTTATGGCGGTCAGGTGCAACGAGATATGGCTCAAAATCAGGGCTAACTTCAGAAATCGCTATCTCTCCGTTAACGATTGGCAAGTGTGCAACATCGGCGTTAAGAAGCGAACCAGTTCCTAAACCACAGTCAAAGTTTAAATCAGCAAATGAAGCAGCTAATTGCAGACCGTAATTGATTCCGACCGCACTTTCTAGCGCACTAGAAATGACAATCGGAAGCTTGTGATGCTCAGCTAGATTATGTGCGCGAGCAATGCCACCAAGTGGTTGAACTTTTAACGCCAAGATATCAATTGCACCTCTTAAATCAACTGTAAATGGGTCTGCAGATTTTCTAAGTACTTCATCACCAGCGATTGGGATATCTAGCTTTAACTTGTCCTTTAGCGCTCTTAATTCTGCGATCGTCGCGCAAGGTTGCTCGACATATTCCAGCGGTCCAATATTTTCAAAGATTGCGCGCAAGTTTGTGACTGCAGTTGCAACGTCCCAATTTCCATTCACATCAATACGCAATTTAGCCTTTGGGGCAAGAGCACGAACTTTTGCAAGGCGCGCGATATCTTCAGGCAGGTTATCGCCAACTTTAACTTTGAAAGTTTGAACTCCTGGAAATGAATCGACGATTCGCTCGATATCACTTGGTTCATTTAGAGCAGGGATTGTGCCGTTAACTCTTACAGAGTTTCGGTAAAGCTTTGGTCGGGGCTTTGTTGCTGCTTCGATTGCACACATCAACCACGGCGCTGATTCTTTGTATCCGTATTCGAGAAATGGTGAGAATTCTCCCCATCCGTATTCGCCTTTAAAGAGTGCTACTTCGCGTAGGTTGATTCCACGAAAATTTGTTTTGGTTGGCAGCGCAACTACGCGCATAGTGGAGAAGAGTTCTTGCGACATTTATTACGGACGCTTTGGGAATTTACCGAAATCCGGAGCGCGCTTTTCTTTGTAAGCATCGCGGCCTTCTTGACCTTCTTCGCTTAAGTAGAAGAGTAAGGTGGCATCGCCAGCAAGTTGTTGAATACCGGCAAGGCCATCATCGGCTGCGTTCATTGAAGATTTAAGTAAGCGCAGCGCAAGTGGAGAGTTGCGCAACATTTCGCGACACCAAGAAACTGTTTCAGCTTCAAGTTCTTTCAGCGGAACGACGGTATTAACAAGTCCCATGGCAAGCGCTTCTTGCGCATCGTATTGACGAGTCATGAACCAAATTTCGCGGGCCTTCTTCTGGCCAACACTTGCGGCAAGTAAACCCGAACCGTAACCGCCATCGAATGAGCCAACCATTGGACCGGTCTGGCCAAATTTTGCGTTATCTGCAGCGATTGTTAAATCACAAACGACATGAAGAACATGTCCGCCGCCAATTGCCCAACCAGCAACCATTGCAACAACTGGCTTTGGTGTGCGACGAATTTGAATTTGCAGATCTAAAACATTTAGACGGCCAATACCTTTTTGCGCAAGCGGATCATCACCGAGATATCCGTCATCACCGCGAACGCTGATGTCACCGCCGGAACAAAACGCTTCATCGCCAGTGCCGGTAAAGATGATTACGCCAACTTCAGAGTTATCACGCGCCAGAGAAAATGCTTCTTGTAATTCAATAATTGTTTGAGGTCGGAAAGCGTTACGAACTTCGGGGCGGTTAATCGAAATCTTGGCCATGCCATCTGCGATTTGATAAGTAATGTCGACGAATTTATCTCCACCCATGCCAACAGCCCACGCAGGGATGTCACGGCTACCAAATTCACGCTTGATCGGCTTACTCACGATTCCTCCATCTTCGACTTCGAGCGATAGCCTACGCGTGCAATGGACCAGACGTCACAACGAGAAATTCGAGCGATAGATCCCACGTGGACGATCGCCGATTTAATGGCGCGCCTTGCCAAAGCTCTGGTTGGAGATGGCCCAGCCATTGCCCTTTCCTCGATTGCATCTAGCCACGTCCCTTCCGAAATCGCATTGGTTGTTTCAACCAGCGGTTCAACGGCAAATGCGAAAGAAGTTGCACTATCTGCCGGCGCAATTCTGACGAGTGCCAAATCAACAAATAATTATTTAGGTGCCAAACCAGGAGACGTTTGGTCTCTGTTGCTTCCGCTTACACACGTCGCAGGTGTGAATGTCTTGGTGCGCAGTTTGGAACTTGGAACAACTCCGCTGGACTTGCGCAAACACACTGGAAAATATCCTCAAGTAGATTTCACCGCAATCGTCCCAACCCAACTATTTCGCGCTTTAAACGGCGACGTAGATTTGCTAGAACATCTCTTATCTGCCAAATCAGTTTTAGTTGGTGGTGCAGCACTTGATCCACAACTGCGCGATCAAGCAAATACCGCTGGAATTAAAGTTGTTGAAAGTTACGGAATGACTGAAACATGCGGCGGTTGTGTGTATGACGGTAATCCATTACCTGGTACCAAGATTTTAATTGCTGATTCTGGTCTAATCTGGATTTCTACTGGTTCGCTTGCAACAACGTACTTAGATAGCCCTTCCACTTGGAATGAATTGATTGCAGATGGATATTTCAAAACCTCTGACATTGGCGAATTTCGCGATGGAAAATTACTTGTGACTGGACGAAGTGATGACGTGATAGTCACTGGTGGAGAAAATGTCTCACTTTCTGCAATTGAGAGATCTTTACAAGAATCTTTTGCTGGTGTTGAGTGTGCGGCATTCGCAATAGCCGATACACAATGGGGGCAAGCTCTTTATCTGGCGATTGCCGGGGCGGTACACCCAGATGAATCAGCAATCAATGAATATCTGTCATCGCAGATATCTGTCGCAGCAAAGGTAAAACGATTTGTTTACGTAGATAAACTGCCGCGTACATCGTTAGATAAAATTGATCGTCCTAAATTAGTTGAAATTGCGCTTGGAGATTCCAAATGAGCTCAATAAGTAAATGGGTGGCTGGTGCACGCCCTCGCACTTTGCCCGCAGCAATCGCACCAGTTTTGGTTGCTACTACATATGCTGCAACAGATTGGGATCCGCTGCGTGCGCTATCTGCCCTTTTAGTAAGTCTGGCTCTACAAATTGGTGTGAACTATGCCAATGATTATTCGGATGGGATACGAGGTACAGATGATTTGCGTGTTGGACCAGTTCGACTTACCGCATCTGGTTTGGCTAAACCTAAGTCGGTACGCACTGCTGCGATAATTTCATTTCTATTTGCGGCCCTTATTGGATTAACTCTTGCCGCCGCTACTTCTTGGTGGATCATTTTAGTTGGTGCATTGGCAATCAACGCCGCGTGGGGTTATACAGGTGGATCAAATCCATATGGTTACAAAGGTCTAGGAGAAATATCCGTCTTCTTATTCTTCGGTGTTGTCGCAACTGTCGGTACCTATTATGTACAAACTGAAGAGTTAAATTATCAGATTCTAATTATTTCAATCCCAATGGGCGCACTGGCTTGTGCGATCTTGGCCATCAATAACCTGCGCGATCGCGCCCAAGATGAAACTGTAGGAAAGAAAACTTTGGCTGTTCGCTTGGGCGACAAAGGTGCACGTCGTCTTTACATCGCACTTCTTGTATCTGCGCACCTGTTTGCGCTCTTAACATTTAAACCTGCAGCTCTGCTGACTCTTCTAGCCTTGCCGTTGAGTTTGAGTTTGGCTCGTGGTGTATCTGGTGGGGCAACTGGTGCCGCGTTAATCCCGTATCTGGCCAAGACTGGCAAGTTGCAACTGGCTTTTGCCGCCCTTTTTGCGCTCGGCCTAGTTATCTAACTTTGGCTAGAATAGGAGCATGATTAAGTTGCAAGCCATCATTTTAATTTCCTCACTTGTCTTAACTTTGTACTCGTTTATTGATTGTGCGCGACGAGACGATTCTTTGTTAAACAAGTTGCCTAAGTGGGGTTGGTTGCTACTAATACTTCTTCTTTCACCATTTGGCGCAATCGCTTACTTGGCTATCGGCCGAGTGCGTGGTGAAAGAGGTCCGCGTCCGCCAAAGCGTCGCATCTTGCCGCCGGATGATGACCCAGATTTCTTGCGCAAGCTTTAATTTAAATTAAAGGCCGCTATATGTGTGCTTTCCGGTTCCCCAGACATTTACGTAAACATAGTTAAACAAGAAGGTTGAGCCTGCAAATAAGCAGAGCCAAGCAGCGCGCTTTCCACGCCAACCGATGGTGACGCGAGCATGCAGATAAGCAGCATATGCAACCCATGTGATGAATGCCCAAGTTTCTTTTGGATCCCATCCCCAATATCTTCCCCAAGCGCTTTCGGCCCAAATTGCGCCAGCGATTACTGCAAATGTCCAAAGTGGAAATACAAATGCAACTAAACGATAGGAAAGTTGATCGAGTGTTTCCAAATCTGGCAAACGCTTAGCCCAAGGTTTGCGTTCACCGCGAGATTCCATCGCTTCCAAATATAAATATGCTCCGGCAATAACATTTGCAAGCAAGAAAACTCCACCAGAAATGATTGCGGCAATCACATGGATAACAAGCCATGTGGATTTCAGCGCTGGAACAAGTGGAGCACTGTCGCGATAGAGAAGTGTTATGGCTGTTCCAAGCGTTAACAAAACTGAAATTGATATAAAGAGTCCAAGCCAGCGAAGATCATATTTACGTAGAGCCGCTAAATATGCGCCAGTAAATGCCAGCGCACCAGTAATTGAAAACTCGTACATATTGCCCCATGGAACATGCTTGGCAGAAATTCCGCGCGCTATTACTCCACCTAATAACAACAAGAATCCTAAAATCATCAGAGCTGTTGCAATGCGTGCAGCGCGTTCGGTGCGGGTGTAATCCAAAGTCTTTGTTTTAAGTGAACCTTCGGAACTCTCGCTTTGATCTGGAGTTCTTACAGCCCAAGCAGTTTCAAAAGCATGCGCAAAGAACGAAAGTGCAAACACTCCCATTGCAGAGTAAACAAAGTAATTTGAGATGTAGGCCCAAGTAATCTGCATTTATTTCTCTTCTCTCAAGTGGGCAACAAATCTTTCTACTTCGGCGCTTAACCCTGGTGCACTATTCTTAGCCAGTCCCGCAACTTCTACAACTCCAGTTTGTGTGATCCTTATCCAAATTCGACGACGTCTGCCGAAGAGTGAGGCAAGTAATCCAAGGATTGCCGCAATTGCGCCGTATAACGCATACGATTTTCCTGGGTCATCAACTATCTGCAGGTTTATCCAAGGGACCACAGTTTCAAAAGTAATTGAGCCTTCTGGATAGGAAAAAGTTTCACCGGGTTTAAGTGAATCAAGTCCGATCCGCTTCATTTTTGAAGTATCCATCCGATAAACAGATTGCGGAATTCCAGAATCTAAACCTAAATCTCCCTGCCAAATTGAAAACAGAAGTTTTGGATCAAGCAACTCAGGAAATACTGAAATTCCACCGTTGCTGCCATCGCGTTGATAAGTTGGTAAGAAGCTCGCAACAAACCCAAGCTGTGGATCTGCATCTGGAACTTTAATTGAACCGATTGATCTTAAGTTTCCATCTTGTGGCAAAAATGGAACTGGTCCCTGCAGGGCAACCGCACCAGTGGAGTCACGAACCGTGACGATCGGTGAGTATCCATTGGCTTGTAAATAAACACGGGTGTTGCCAAAAGTCAGAGGGCTATTTACTTTTAAAGTCTTTACTTCTGATGTGTTCTCACCGGGATTTGTTACACGAACGGTTGCGGTGTAATCCTGTGGCGCATTTGTAAGTGGATCATATTTTGCAACAAAATCTATTACTTCAATAATAAATGGCTGCAAAGTTGCCTCATCGACTAGCTTTCCAAATGAAAGAGTGTCATAAGAAGTTGGTACGCTGATAAAACGTTCACCTTTATTTATAATCGCTTCACCATGCATACCAAATAATGAACCGATACTTACTCCCAATAAGATAAGAATTAGTGATAAATGAAAGAGCAGATTGCCAGTTTCACGTAGGTAACCTTTTTCGGCAGAAATGCTCTGGCCCTCAACGCGGACTCTAAAACGGTTCTTCTTAAACCATTTCCTAGCTGACTCAAGTTCTGAACCATCTCCTGTAAATTCTTGAAAAGCTTCCATCCGTGACAAATTGCGTGGTGTTGCAGGTGGTTGTGCGCGCATGGATTTGTAATGTTCAAGAGTTCGCGGAAACACACAGCCAATCAGCGAGATAAATAACAAGATATAAATTGCGCTAAACCAAGGCGATGAATAAACCGTAAACCCTGATAAACGATCAATCCATTTAGCCAATTCTGGGCTATCAATAAAGTATTGGCGCACCGCCATTGGGTTTTGAGATCGCTGCGGTACTAATGAACCTGGAATTGCAGCCAAGCCCAGCATCAGCAAAAGAATTAGCGCTGTGCGCATGCTGGTCAATTGGCGCCAGAAATAACGCAGTAACCCTGCCGCTCCTAATTCAGGAATATCTACTTCTTGGCTCATCAAATCACCGGTGCGAATTCTGTAATCATCGAACGCAGAGAGATCATTAAATCAGTCCAGAGGCCAAGTAGCTGAGCAATACCGATCACAATTAATAGCGCTCCACCAATTTTGGAGATCAAATCACCACGCTTGGTTAAGTATCGACGCAAACTCGCAGATTTATCTAAGTAAAGTCCAGATGCGATAAATGGCGCACCAAGTCCAATGCAGTATCCGAAGGAGAGAATCGCACCACGTACTGCACTAGATTCTTGAAATGCCAAAGTTTGAACAGTTGCAAGTGCTGGACCAATGCACGGTGTCCATCCAATGCCGAAAAGAAATCCCAATAGAGGAGCTCCAATTAATCCGCCGTTTGTCGCAAGTCTTGGTGAAAACGTGCGCATCATAGGAAAGCGACCCATAAAGATTAAACCCAGCAAAATTGTTATGAATCCAAGAATGCGCGTGATTGTTTCTTCATTGGTCGATATTCGAGAACCGATTCCACCAAAGAGCGCACCGTAAGAAATGAATAGGACGCTAAAGCCGAATACAAAAAGTAATGAACCAATAAAGACTCGGCCCTTGGCTTTGGAATAGCCCGCGGCAAATGAGAGATAACCCGGTACGAGCGGCAATACGCATGGCGATAGAAACGAAATCAATCCAGCAAGTACAGCAATAGGAAAAGCGACCAGTAGAAAGCCAGCGGATAACTGGTCTACAAAGAAGCCGGTCATTCTGCTTCCAGCTTTCTAATCAACTTACTTAAGGAAGTTAAAGTCACCTCGCCAGAAATACGCGCAGCAACATTTCCATTTTTATCGATTAAGACAGTCGATGGAATTGCATTTGCCGGAAGTGTTCCTTTAAAGCCAATGAGCAGCGAATCATCAATAAAAGTTGGATATGGCATAGCCAAGCGACGGGCAAATGCTTCGGCGGTAGCTGGATTATCGCGAGTTAGGATCCCTAAGAATTGCACTTCAGGGTACTGCTCTGAAAGTTCAATTAACGTTGGAATTTCGGCGCGACATGGTGAGCACCAGGAAGCCCAAACATTTACCACTGCAACTTGTCCTGGATTAAATGTAAATTCTTTCCCGCTTAACGTCATTCCAGAAAGTTTTGGAGCAGCGTTTCGGTTCTCGGTGGCGATGGAAGTTACCGCACCGCTTCCTTCGATAAAACTTACTTCAGCAATTGAACTTCCTCCCCCGCAACCAGTTAGCAAGGTTGCAGAAATTAGCGCAAGTGCAATGAGTTTTACTGGCTTGCGCATTTATTCATTACTTCTTAGGTGGTAGTAAATGTGCAGCAGGCTCAGAATAAGAAAGCCCTGAAATCACACCTTCATCATCAAAGTGAATACTGGTAACAGAGGCAAGTGTGCATTCGCGTTTGCGGGGATCGTGCAACATAGATCGACCTTCAATAGCGCTACGAGTTATCCAGATCGGAAGTTGGTGCGAAACTACGATTGCATCTTTTCCGTTTGCTGCTTTATGTGCAGCAAAGATTGCGGCAAACATACGATTTATTTGTTGATCATACGGTTCACCCCAAGATGGTTTCCAAGGATTGTATAAATGGCGCCATGCGCTGGGATGTTTCAATATTCCGCTGCCTGGCTCGAAGCTCTTTCCTTCGAAAATGTTTGCGGCTTCAATCAAGCGTTCGTCAGTTGTTATTTCAATTCCATGCGCTTTTGCAATCGGTGCCGCAGTCTCTTGTGCGCGTTGTAGAGGCGACACATGTAGCGCACCCAGATCAACACTCTTGGACCATTCGCCCAATACTTCAGCCATTTGTTGGCCGCGGGTTGATAAACGCCATCCCGGTTGGCGGCCATAGAGAATCTTCTGCGGATTTTCTACTTCACCATGACGTGCGACGTGGACTGTTGAACTCATGGCGCTAAGCATAAAGCGTCTTTAGGACGGGCAATATCTGAGTTAATCGCTAAGGTTGTGCCCATGTCACTCACGCAGCAACGTGCGGCTTTTTTCGACGTTGATAACACTTTGGTGCGTGGTTCGACCATCTATTTTCTGGGTCGCGGCATGTACCAGCGTGGATTTTTCACAAAAGCCGATATTTCCAGATTCGTATTGGCCAATCTGAGATTTCGCTTAACGGGGACTGAAAAGCAAGACGAGATTAATCGCTTTCAAAAATCAGCCCAAGACTTTATTGGTGGTCACAATGTCACCGAAATCAACACGGTAGCCCAAGAAATTTATGACGAGTACGTATCTCCTGCACTTTGGGAAGGCACAATTGAAATTGCGCAGCGCCACTTAAATGATGGCGTTGAAGTTTGGCTCGTAACTGCTGCACCTGAAGATATGGCAACGCTAATCGCACAGCGTTTGGGATTTACCGGAGCAATTGGCAGCAAGGCTGCAATCAAAGATGGTTTTTATACTGGAGAAATGAATGGGCCCTTATTACATGGTCGCGAAAAAGCAACAGCAATTAAAGAGTTAGCGCGCGAACACGGTTTCAATTTGGAAACGTGTTTCGGTTATTCAGATAGCCACAATGATTTGCCACTTCTATTAACAGTTGGAAATCCATCAGTAATTAATCCTGATGCAATCTTGCGGATTCGCGCGCTGAAAGAGAAATGGCCAATTCATGATTTCCGCAGAATGCGTTTTGTAAACCGTTTACTTGGCCCCATGGTCTCGCGAGCAGCTTGGCTTGGCACGCGGCTTACCCCGCGCCGTAAATCTCGCTAACTTCGCATTCAATTCGCGCTACGACCTCACTAACCAGTAATGTAGGCAAGTTATGGAAACGCGCTCCTTCGCAGATTGCTTACGCACCTTAGATGACGCTGCCCTAATTTCACTCTTTAACCATCGCCCTGACCTAGTAACCCCAGTTCCACCAGATATTGCATCTCTTGCAGTTCGCGCAACATCGGCGCCAAGTCTGGCGCGAGCAATTGATTCGCTAAATGCTTGGCAATATCAAGTTCTCGAAGCGTGTGCTGTTTCAGCCGAACCATTTAATGAAAAAGAAATTGCGGCGCTGACCGATAAGGCCGCACTCTTTGTTATCCCGGGACTTATCGAACGTGGCTTGGTTTATTCAGGAAAAGACGGCTTGTATATCCCAACGACTTTGCGCGAAGTACTAGGCAATGAAATTGCTGGTCTAGGTCCACAATCAATGGCGAAACTTTCACTTAAAAAGTTAGATGAAGCACCCGCTTCTGCAAAGAAGGCGTTGGATGCGATGGTCTGGGGTCCACCTCGTGGAACTGTTGCAGATATTAAGAAACCTGGCGCTGGTGTTGCCTGGTTACTTGAAAACGATTTTGTCGTCGCTGCAAATTCACGAACAGTTTTGATGCCGCGCGAAGTTGCTATTTATTTACGTGGTGGAAAAATTCATAAAACTCTGGCAATTCAAGAGCCAGTAATTAAAGGTGAAAAGCGTGATGCAAAGAGCGTTCAACTTGCAGCCATTGCAAACGTTTCAACTTTCTTGCGCTGGACTGAAGAAATACTTAACTTCTGGGCACAAGAGCCTGCAGAAGCGCTGCGTTCAGGTGGTCTGGGCGTTCGTGATCTCAAAATCATCTCTGCACATTTAGGTGTTGACTCTAATTGCGCTGCCTTTGTTGCTGAACTGTCTTATTTAGCGGGACTCTTAACAATTGATGCCGATGATCACATTCTTCCATCAACTCAGTTTGATATTTGGCTCACCCAAAAACCTTCAACTCGCTGGGAATCACTTGTCTCGCAGTGGTTAATTACTTCACGAGTAAGTGGTTTGGTCGGTAAAGAGGAAACCAAAAACGTCGCTCCGCTTGGCCCTGAACTAGATCGTGTAGCAGCATCTTCAATTAGAAAATTAACCCTGCGTTTACTGCAAGAAAATCCTGAGATTGCTCCAGATTTCCAATCACTTTCTGCGCTAGCAAAATGGAACATTCCAGCTAAACGCAGTGGTGGAATCCAAGTTGATTACTTGCAATGGACTTTGCGTGAGGCCGAGTGGCTTGGAATCACGGGGCAAGGTGCAATTTCCAAGTATGGAATTGGCTTGGTGCAAGGAGTCGAATTAGATGCAATAGATGAAGATCTACCAAAACCAGTTGATCACATACTTATTCAGAGCGATCACACCGCCATTGCACCTGGTCCACTAGAACATGAGGTGGCGCAGGAGTTAGCAATATTGGCTGAGATCGAAAGCCGCGGCGGTGCAACTGTTTATCGTTTCAGTGAAGCAACTATTCGTCGTGGACTAGATCACGGTCGTACCGGAGATGAAATAAAAGCTTTCCTAAAGAAAACTTCTAAGACACCAATGCCACAGCCGCTGGAGTATTTGATTGCAGATGTTGCCAAGAAACATGGAAAGCTGCGCGTTGGTAATACTTCATCATTTATTCGCTGTGAAGATTCCACACTTATCGCGCAGATCATTAGCGATAAACGTTTAGATATTTTGCAGCTCCGTCAGATTGCGCCAGAAGTATTAATCTGCCAACACGATGCAGCGGATGCCATGAATATTCTGCGCAGTTTCGGATACCTACCTGCTGGCGAAGATTCGCAAGGTTCTTTACTTAGTGGTCCACGTATTCAGCGTGCAAAATCTAAAGCTCGTCCACCGCGCATCATCGGTGAATTTGACCGACCTGATGAATTACAACTTCAGGCAGCGCTGCGTGCACTGCGAACTGGTGAAAAATCAAGTCATCGCCAGAGCACTCTGCGCAATATCGCAGCAAATGCACTTGGTTCACTTCCGCGCACAACAGCGAACGAAACGCTAGATATCTTGGCGGACTATCTACAAAATCAACCAGCAACTTCGCTTTCAATTGGCTATGCAGATAACAATGGCCTTGTTTCACATCGCATCATCGATCCTTTAAAACTCTCGGCGGGATCTCTAATCGCGCGAGATCACGCAACCGGTGAGGTGCAAACCTTTAGAATTGCTCGTATAACAGGGGTGGCATCAATATGACGCGCACGAATGAGGCTAAATACGGCAGACTTGACCCTATGTTGGCTGCGATCGAAGCATTGGTTAGGTGTGAATCACCAAGTGATGATTTAGCTGCCTGCCAGAACGTTGTGCGACTAGCAAGTGATATTGCAACTCGCGTACTTGGTACACCGGCACAAATAAAAGAGATCGAAGGGCGTCCCGTTTTTTGGTGGGGCGCTAGCGCTCCCGAAATTTTATTATTGGCGCACCTAGATACTGTTTGGCCACACGGTTCATATTCTCCACTTTGGGAAATCAATGGCGATGTAGTTCGTGGCCCAGGTGTTTTTGATATGAAGGCTGGCTTCGTACAAGCACTTTTTGCTTTAAAAGATATCGACGGCGCCGCAGATCGCGTGGCTTTGATTGCAACTACTGATGAAGAAATTGGTTCTTTCGCATCGCGTAAATTAATTATGGATCTCTCAGCCAAAGCCAAGGCTGTTCTTGTTCTTGAAGCATCCCTTGATGGCAAAGTTAAGACTGGGCGTAAAGGCACGGCGATGTACAAGGTAAATGTGCACGGCTTAGCCGCTCATGCTGGCTTAGAACCAGAAAAGGGCGTAAATGCCACGGTCGAAATTGCTCATGTTATTTTGCAACTTTCGGCGCTAGAGAATTCACAGCACGGAACCACAGTTGTTCCAACGTTATTGAAATCTGGAAATAGCGCCAATACCGTTCCAGATTTAGCTGTGCTCGAGATTGATGCGCGTTCCTTTGCGCAATCTGAACTCGAAAGAATTGATTCTGCGATTAAATCCATTAAACCAAAAATTGCTGGTGTGCGTTTAGAAATTACCGGTGGGCTTAATCGTCCGCCACTTCAACCATCTTCAACTAAAGATTTGTACGAGCGTATTGAAAGAGTTGCCAAAGAAATCGGTATGTCACCCCTTGGATCAGCAGAAGTCGGTGGGGCTAGCGATGGAAACTTTGCAGCAGCTGCTGGTGCACAGGTATTAGATGGATTGGGAGCAATTGGCGGTGGCGCGCATGCGCCAAGTGAATGGTTAAGTTTGAAATCTGTCGAAGAACGAAGCGCACTTCTGCATGCCTTTATCAAAGACTTACTTAAATGAGCGAAGGGCCGCTAATTGTCCAGAGCGATAAAACGCTACTGCTGGATATAGATCATCCGCTTTCCACCGAATGTCGCCGCGCGATTGCACCATTTGCTGAACTAGAACGATCACCTGAACATATTCACACATATCGTTTAACAAATTTAGGTCTCTGGAATGCTCGTGCAGCTGGTCACGATGCCGAATTAGTGATCGATACTTTGATTAAATATTCACGCTATGCAGTACCGCATTCACTATTGGTGGATGTCGCAGAAACAATGTCACGTTATGGACGTTTGCGTTTAGAAGCCGATCCAGTTCATGGACTTATTTTGATCACAACAGATGTTGGCGTTTTAGAAGAAGTCATTCGTGCAAAGAAGATCGCTCCCCTGCTTGGTGTTCGCATCGATCCTGAAACAATTGCTGTTCATCCCAGTCAACGTGGTGCTATTAAGCAATCACTCCTGCGCCTAGGTTGGCCGGCTGAAGATTTTGCAGGATATGTTGATGGACAAGCGCACGAGATTTCTTTAAAGCAAAATGATTGGAAGATCCGCCCTTATCAAGAATTAGCGGCTGAAGGGTTTTGGCACGGTGGTTCTGGAGTCGTAGTTCTTCCTTGCGGTGCCGGAAAAACAATTGTGGGAGCAGCTGCAATGGCTCACGCAAAGGCAACTACTTTGATTTTGGTAACCAACACTGTCGCCGCACGTCAATGGCGCGATGAACTCTTGCGCCGCACAACTTTAAATGAAGATGAGATTGGCGAGTATTCAGGTGCCAAGAAAGAGATTCGCCCAGTAACTATTGCTACATATCAGGTCATGACTAAGAAAAAGAATGGTGTCTATTCACACCTAGACCTTTTTGATACTCATGATTGGGGACTAATCATTTATGACGAAGTTCATTTATTGCCCGCACCAATATTTCGATTTACTGCAGATATTCAGTCACGCCGCCGCCTTGGTTTAACTGCGACTCTAGTTCGTGAAGATGGCATGGAAGGCGAAGTATTTTCGCTAATCGGACCAAAGCGTTTTGATGTTCCTTGGAAGGAAATTGAAGCGCAGGGATATATTGCACCGGCAGAATGTATTGAAGTTCGCGTTAATTTAACCGAAGCCGAACGTTTGGCCTATGCCACCGCTGAGCCAGAAGAGCGTTATCGCAAATGCGCAACAACCCGAACTAAGCGAGATGTGGTCGAAGAGTTAGTTGGCCTGCATGCTGGTGAGCAAATACTGGTGATTGGTCAATACATCGATCAGTTAGATGATCTCTCTGAAACTCTTGGTGTGCCTGTAATTAAAGGTGAGACCCCGATAAAAGAGCGCGAACGATTATTTGCTGCTTTCCGCACTGGTGAAATCACATGTTTGGTTGTTTCAAAGGTTGCTAACTTCTCAATTGATTTACCTGAAGCAACAATTGCAATTCAGGTTTCTGGAGCTTTCGGTTCACGCCAAGAAGAGGCGCAGCGCTTGGGCCGAATCGTTCGCCCTAAGGCTGATGGACGAGGCGCTAAGTTTTATTCAGTTGTATCGCGCGACACTATCGATCAAGATTTTGCGCAGAACAGGCAGCGCTTCTTGGCAGAACAAGGTTATTCGTATCGAATTATTGATGCAGACGATGTTTTTCAAGGGAAGATCTAAATCTCGTCGGATCTATCTTATAAAAATCGTGATGTTCTCCATCGATGTGAATAACTGGAACTTCATGTCCGTAGAGTTTCTCTAACTCTGCATCACCATCGATGAAAATAACTTCTAAGGTAAAATCTAAATCGGACTTCAAGGATTCTAGAGTTCCTTCTGCAACTTCGCAGAGATGACAACCATGACGAGAATAAACTGTAACTACGTTGCTCACTTTTTCTTTGGTTTCTTAGCCTGCTTTGAAGTAAATGCACGGTCAACTAGTTCTTGAATTACTAAGGTTGCATCGCCTTTTGCGCGATATAAATTTTCTTCCGCATTCTTTAATAAAGTTTCTGCAGTAGTTTTAGAGACGGTACCGACCAATGGGCCATACTTCTTTGAGAAAATCATGTGAGCAATCTGCCCAATTGAGTCAGCGAGTTCAGTTCTTGCTTCATCAAGGGTCGGTTCAGGTCGCGCGGTAACCGATGAAAAATTAAGAACAATAGGCCGCTCGGATTTCATCCGAGCAATTGCGCCCTTGACCCCATTTTCTGAACTTTCTGTACTCATGGATACATTCTCGCATCCTGATAGCGTTAGGCGCTATGGCAAGGAAAAATTCTCGATATCCCGCGCGAAAGATCGCGATATCGACTCTCTTTGTCACTTTACTTCTTGGACTCCTAACTCCGACTTCGGCAGATGCTTTAGTTCTGGTACGCCCTTCAACTCAATGGGGAAATGTATATGCCGGACCTGCAACAACCGATACGCCGCAGAAAAAACCTAAAGTTGCTTACCTTGAGAAGAAATCAAAAATTGTAGTTAAGTACAACGGTTTTCCTGAGTGGACAAAGATTCAAGTTCAAGCCGCAATTGATGTGTGGGCTGCAAATTTCGAATCTAAAGTTCCTATCTATATAGAAGCGAGCTGGGGGCGATCATCTTCATCTAGCATCTTGGGCAGCGCGCGCGCAGGCAGTTACTTTGCGAATTTTTCAGGTGCACCTGATTCCAGCCTTTGGTATCCATCAGCGCTGGCAAATGCCCTCGCAGGTAAAGATTTAGATGGCGATAATCCCGAAATGATAATTACCGTTAATTCACTTGCTACTTGGTATCGCGGCACAGGAGTTGGGCCAAGTAAAACTGAATACGATCTGCAATCTGTAATTTTGCATGAAATGGCGCACGGTTTCGGTTTTCTCTCTACTGATAGTTACGACGATTTCTTTGGATACGGATCAATTGATCAACCAACTCCATATGATGCATATGTTCAAACAGGAGATGGCCGACGTTTATCCGATCTTCCATCTCCATCATTAGAACTTGGCGAAGCGCTAACTTCAAAGTTGGTTTGGTCTGGGACTCAAGGAATTGCGGCAAATGGCGGCGTTAAACCACTTCTTTACACACCAAAAGTTTATGAAGATGGTTCTTCGGTTAGCCACTTAGATGAGGCAACATTTTCAAAAGCAGGCCCTGATGCGGTGATGTCGCCAAATTTAGATGCCGGTGAAATTTTCCACGAACCAGGTCCGCTGCTTTTGGCAATGATGCAGGATTTGCGCGCTAAGCCTCCTGTAGGAATTGCAGTTGGTATTCCACAAGTAGTGCGAAATCCACAAGCACTGGCATCTGATTCTGGTGCGATTATTAAATTTGATCCACCTGCAAATGCCCGTGCTGCTCAAATAACCAGTTACACAGTTAAGAATGTAAAGACTGGCGCTGAAAAGAGTTTTATCTCTAGCCCTGCTGTAATGACTGGGTTAAAGAATGGCACTACCTATACCTTCACAATTACTGCATCCAATTCCTTGGGCACATCTGAACCAGTTACAACTAACGTAATTACCCCGCAGGCAGCCTGGAAAAAGTCAGTGATTGATCCTGCAGCGGATGCCCATAGATTGACTTCAGTAACCTTTAATTCAAACCCAGCCGTCATTTATCAAGATGCAAATATCGGGGCGCTAAAGATCGCTCTTTGGAACGGAAAAATCTGGAGCAAGTTATATGTAGATGGACGTGGTGGTTCTGCCGGACGCACTCGCAATCCAATTGCTGGTGACGTTTCTGCATGTGTAAGCGGCTTCGGGAAAAGCCAGATGTTGCATATTTTCTACTCTGATTCTGTTGATAAGGATCTACGTTATGCAACTTACGATGGCAAGGTTTTCAAGTATGAAATCATCGATGGCAACGGAACTGCGGTTAACAATTATGAAGATCCAATTCGTATCCGAACCGCCAGCGATGTCAGCGTTGCAAATGCCTGCTCAGTAAGTTCTTCAGGTGTACAAGTTTTTTATCGTGATGAATCTCAGGGAATTCTGCTCGGAGCCGTACGTGCAAAAGGTGCAATTGATTGGAAATACGAATTAGTCGATGGCGATCGCAAAACAGATGATCGAACAACAGGTGATGTTGCCTTCCATTTAGATGCACTTTTTGATGGCAAAGATACGATTTTGCTTTATGACTCAATTTTGACAATTAACCAACGCAAGGAAGCAACCTCGGGTGCGATTCGTACCGCACAACGCAACGGTCTAAGTCCAGCGGCTTGGAAATACAAAACACTCGACATATCAGGTGGACCGATCGCAGTCGTTGGTTATGACGTCGTTCTGCAAAAAGGTGCTCGTGGAATTTTAGCCACCTGGATGACTTCATCGACCCTAAGTCTTCCAAACGCAGACCAAATTAGGTGGACCTATTTATCTGACCCAACCAGCTTTAAAACTTTAGGTACAACTGGTTATGGAACACCAAGTAAATTCCTGAGCAGTAACGGCTCCACCAGCGTCTTTAACTGCCAAAGCCGCCTATGTGCAATTGATGTCGCTAAAGGTTCTATTTCGCTAATTGCAAAGGAACAAAACTTAGATGGGTTTGATTCCACTTGGATTGTCTTGAAAAACGTCCGCTTCTTAATATCTGGAATCAAGAATCAATTAGTTTCACTAAGTCCGCTCTAATTTAATTCGCAGGAATCTGTAACAACTTTCCCGCCGAAGTTAAAAGAATTAATCCGCCAGTACTCGAATAAGCAGATGCCACAGGCGCGATTAAGTCGATAGATGAATAAGCGCCGATTAGAACGCCTTTGCTATCAAATTGCAGAACTGCAGATTGGCCCTTAACAATCTTTAAACCAGTCACACCTTTGACGGCGGATGTTGGTTCCAGGATTGCAAAAAATGATCCGTTTGGGCCAGCAGAACTTAACGTCGATCCACTGGATGCGATACGCGTTGTCCATATTGGTGCAAATGAAGAATTGAATTTAGTTAACGCACTCTCCACGGTGACACCACTTCGCACAGAACCGGTGACAAAGAGTGAGCCAGTTGCACTCTGCCAAGATCGAACCGCTTTGGGTGCGCTACTTCTAACAATGCTCATGATTGATCCAGTTTTAGCAACTTTTATTAAGATTCCATCTACTCGACCGACTAATTTCTTTCCTCCCAAAGTCTCACTGCTTGATCCAAAGAGATAAGTGGTTCCATCGGGACTTCTTGTGATTGCATTTAATTTTGTCTTTGTAGTTCCAAGCTTTAGCTCGTTAGAGAATTTTCCTGCAGCGAAAGTGACCAGGAATTGTCCACTTTCACGCGAAGCCAAAACTGAAATTCCTGAAGTGCTAACTGAAATGGCATCTACTAGCGCCACGTTTGCAATCGAGGTCTGAGTAATTAACTCGCCACTTGAATTGATCTTCCAGATTGTTAAGTTATTCATATCAACGCGCAATGGTGGAATATTCTCTGCCACAATTCCGTCCGGATTTAGTGCTCCAGAAAGTGCAGTCGCTGTTTCTGGTTGTGGTGCCACGGCGCTATTTCCAGCTAACCAGAGCGATCCTTCTGCATCTATGGCCGATGCTGTTGCCACCTCATCTAAGCCAGAATCAACAGTTTTTGACCAGATTTCGGTGCCATTGAAATCAATGGCTCGAACTTTAATATCCGAAGACTGACCAACTATATTTTCATATGTAAAAATCGTTTGTTTGGATACCAGCAAACCTTCGGTTTTCACACTTTGAATCAACGTTGTAATGGGCTTTGTTGATATGCCTTTGGGCGCAGCGTATGAACCCGTAACCGTCGCCATTGTTGCGATGATTACAGAGATTAGAAACTTGTTAAGCAAGTTCTTGCGAGCGATCACGTGCTGCCTTCATAGCTTTAGCAACAACACCAGAAATATCAGAGTCGTTAAAGGAATTAAGCGCAGCAAATGTTGTTCCGTTTGGGCTAGTTACTTTTTCTCGCAAGGTGGTAGGTGAATCACCAGATTGATCGAGAAGTTTTGCTGCTCCTACAATTGTTTGAATTGTCAGCGTCGTTGCATCCTCGCGGGAAAGTCCAAGTGCAACCGCGCCATCGACCATTGCTTCAACAAATCGAAAGAAATATGCCGGTCCAGATCCGCTGGTGGCAGTAACTGCATCTTGCAGATCCTCTTCTACTTCGATCACCTTGCCCACTGCTCCCAAGAATCCAAGTGTGAAATGGCGTTGTTCCTCTGTCACTAATCCGCAACAAGAAATAGCCGACATTCCCGCTCCGACCAAAGCTGGTGTATTTGGCATTACTCGGATCACTGGATTAGCACTGGTTCCGATTTGATCTGCGATATCCCTGATCTGCTTTCCGGCTACAAAGGAGATGATCAAAACACCCTTGCGAATTGCAGTTTTTATCTCCGCTAAAACCGTCGCCATATCTTGAGGTTTTACAACTAAGAGAATTAGATCGCTTTTCGCCACATTATCAATTAACCCAGCGTTCGAAACTTTGTAACTTTCCATTAATTCTGCAGCTCGTTCGGCACGCTTTTCAGAAATGGTGATTGCAGATGGGGAAATCCCATATGTAATAAGGGCGGATATCAAAGCCTCGCCCATAACACCGGCACCAATGACGGCGACCTGTTTTTCTGAATTAGCCATAGCGAAAGAGTACGCGTAGGCTCTGCAACTATGTCAGAAATTAAGCCAGGTTTTGCGCGCGATTGGGTTGAATTTACCGACCCAAACGATCCCGAAGAAATCTTCAAATGTGACCTAACTTGGCTCACCTCATACTGGACTTGTATTTATGGCGATGGTTGCAAAGGCGTCTTTGAAAATCGTCCAAACGCTGGATGCTGCACCGAAGGTGCAATGTATTCCGATGAGGATGATGAAGAGCGCGTACGTAAAGCTGCAGCAGATTTAACTCCAGAAATGTGGCAATTCTTTGAGCAAGCTCGACCAAAGAAACCAAATGGACAACTTCGAATTTCAGATCTTGATGAAGATAAAGAACGAAAGACGCGCACAGTTGATGATGGATGTATCTTTTTAAATCGTAAAGGATACGAAGCGCCAGGATTTACTGGATCATTCGGTTGCGTTCTTCACCACTTGGCGCAGAAAGAAAATCGCCACTTTGTAGATACAAAACCAGATGTATGTTGGCAGCTTCCACTTCGCCGCAGTTTTGAAACTCGCGAAGTTGGCGAGCGCGAATATTCAATTACCGTCATCGGTGAATACGAAAGACTTGCATGGGGCGATGGCGGAGATGATTTCGATTGGTATTGCACTAGCAACACTGATGCGCATATTGGCAGCGAACCGGTTTACATCTCTAATCGCACCGAACTCCAAGCTTTGATGGGTGAGGCGGCATACGCTGTTCTTGCCGAGCATTGCGATAAGCGCGTTAAGGGAATCAACGATGCCAAAGCGCGCTCACTTCCACTCTTTGTTATCCAACACCCAGCAACCATCGCCGCTGGGAAGTAGTCACCCCTACGCTCTAGAGTTGGCCCATGGCTAAGGTCGAGAAGGATCCATTTCGCTGCGCCGAATGCGGTTGGACATCCCAAAAATGGGTAGGGCGTTGCGGTGAATGTCAGGCTTGGGGAAGCGTTGAAGAAATCGCTGCACCGAAGAAACTCTCACTTGTTCCTGGAAAAGTTACACATGCAGCAACCCCGATTGGCGATGTAGATCTTTCTTCTGCACGTGCACGTGCAACTGGTGTCTCAGAACTCGATCGCGTACTTGGTGGTGGCCTTGTGCCGGGAGCAGCAATACTTCTTGCCGGCGAACCCGGTGTTGGAAAATCAACGCTTCTTCTCTCAGTTGCAGCGCAAACCGCATCAAAAGGAATCCCTGCACTTTATATAAGTGGTGAAGAATCAGCCTCACAAGTTCGTCTGCGCGCCGAAAGAATCAATGCAGTTGATCCAAAATTGTTTTTAGCATCAGAGACCGATCTAGGCGCCGTCATCGCACATATTGATTCTGTTAAGCCCGAACTTTTAATCATCGATAGCGTTCAAACAATTGGTTCATCGGCTGCAGATGGTTCACCAGGTGGTGTAACCCAGGTTCGCGAAGTTGCCGGCGCACTTATTCGAATCTGTAAAGATCGCGATATAACTTTGTTATTGGTTGGACACGTAACAAAAGATGGTTCTATCGCCGGTCCACGTCTGCTTGAACATATTGTTGACGTAGTTCTGCAATTTGAGGGCGAACGTCATTCCAGACTTCGTTTAATCCGCGCAATTAAAAATCGATTCGGTGCATCCGATGAAGTTGGTTGCTTTGATTTAAGCGATACCGGAATTGAAAGTGTGCTTGACCCAACTGGTCTTTTTACTTCACGTCACGCCGAACCAGTACCAGGAACTTGCGTAACAGTTACTTTGGAAGGTCGTCGCCCACTGCTTGCTGAAATTCAGGCACTTGTCAGCCAAGGGCGCGAAAACGATTTTGGAAATGCTCGTCGTGTTACAAGTGGCCTTGATTCTGCGCGCACATCAATGACATTGGCTGTTCTTGAACTCCGCGCAAATGTGCGCGTGGGTGGTCGCGATGTTTATGCCGCAACTGTTGGCGGAATGAAAATGTCAGAACCGGCTGCAGATTTAGCACTTGCCCTGGCGGTTGCATCAGCTGCAAAAGGTTTAGCTCTCCCCGCAGATTTAGTTGCGATCGGTGAAGTTGGTCTTGCTGGTGAAATCCGTAAAGTGAGCGGAGTATCTCGTCGCTTAGCCGAGGCTTATCGTCTGGGATTTAAACGCGCACTGGTTCCCGCGGGAAGTGATGTAAAGATCGATGGCATGGAGATTTTCGAAGTCTCGCGCCTTGATCAAGCGTTGCAGCGCGTAAAAATCAATGGTGCAGACGCGTGAGCCATTTAGTAGCGCTTTCTAAACTGCTTGGTCCAGATGTTTCATTGATCTCTGATCCAGATATCACCGCTTCATATTCACGCGATCAAGCACCCTTTGCAAAAAGTGCTTCACCCTTTGCAGTCTTACTTGCCAGAAGTGCCGCCGAAATTTCTATTGCCTTGAAATATGCCAATGAAAATAAAATCCCAGTTGTTACACGCGGAGCAGGTAGCGGTCTATCGGGTGGCGCAAATTCTGATGCGCAGAGCTTGGTTATTTCACTAGAGAAAATGAACCAAATCATTGAAATAGATTCAGACAACCAGATTGCTCGCGTACAAGCAGGTGTGATTAATCTTGACTTAGACACTGCAGCAAAAGAATTTGGTCTGGCATACCTTCCTGATCCAGCTAGCCGTGATTGGTCTTCGCTTGGTGGAAATGCTGCAACAAATGCTGGTGGCATGTGTTGCGTGAAATACGGTGTAACCAGCGCCCACGTTCGCGCCATGCAAGTTGTCTTGGCCAGCGGCGAAATTATCGAATTAGGCAAGGCCACAAAGAAATCTGTCACAACTTATGACTTGTTGCATCTGTTTATTGGCTCTGAAGGAACGCTGGGAATCATCACTGAGCTAACTCTTAATCTAGAAATTCGCCCTGCCGCGCCCGCAACTTTAATTGCCACTTTTCCAAATATTGCAAAGGCTGCGGCTGCGGCTGCGGCGCTGTTGCAATATCGCCCCTCGATGTTGGAAATCGTCGATCAAACAACCTTAACGGCAGTTCAATCTTGGCATCCACTTGGTTTTGAAGTTGCAGGTTCGGTATTGCTAATGCAGTTAGATGAAAATCATTCACTGTGTGAAGCAGCGCTGACTACTTGTAAGCAATTTGATTTGATCGATGGTGTTTACTCTGACGATCCAGCCGATGCTGCTGACTTAATTCGGGTTCGCAAGCTTGCTTATCCCGCTTTAGAGCGAATGGGTGCAACCCTGCTCGATGATGTGGCCTTGCCGATAACTAAAATTGCCCAGTTCGTTGAACGTCTAGAAAAACTTAGCAAGGAAGTAAATCTAACTATCGGAATTTTTGGCCATGCTGGTGATGGAAATATGCACCCAACAATCGTGCATGACCATGGTGATGTAGATGCCGCAGAGCGCGCGCAGAAAGCCTTCGGTCAGATTATTGAAATTGCACAATCACTTGGTGGAACCGCAAGTGGTGAGCACGGCATAGGCTCCATTAAGTCAGGCTTTGTAACCAATGAGATTTCAAAGACTGTAATCGATTTACAGCGCGCGGTTAAGAAAGTCTTTGATCCGAATTCGATCTTGAATCCAGGAAAGAAAATTCCTTAATTAGTTGCTTCGGCGAGATTTTCTGGAGAGTCAGGCATGGTTGCCTTTGCTGCTCCAGTAAATGTGAACTTAGCCTCTGCAGCTTCACCTTCAACATCGACAACAATAATTTCGCCGGCCTTTAGCTCGCCGAAGAGAATGCGTTCTGAGAGTGAATCTTCAATTTCGCGCTGAATTACGCGACGCAATGGTCGCGCACCAAGAAGTGGGTCGTAACCACGGGCGGCAAGGAGATCCTTCGCTGCCTGGGTTAGTTCGATACCCATATCTTTAGCCTTCAAGCGATCATCGAGGTTTGCAATCATTAGATCAACGATCTGAATAATCTGATCCTTAGTTAACTGGTGGAAGACGATTACGTCATCGATACGGTTAAGAAATTCTGGGCGGAAGTGGTTCTTGAGTTCATCTTGAACCTTGCCCTTCATGCGATCGTAATTTGTTAGATCATCATCGACATTGGCAAAGCCAAGACCAAGGCTCTTTGAAATATCGCGAGTACCAAGGTTGGTAGTCATGATGATTACAGTGTTCTTAAAGTCCACGGTGCGGCCTTGTGCATCTGTTAGGCGACCATCTTCTAGAACTTGTAGAAGTGAGTTAAAGATATCTGGGTGTGCTTTTTCGATTTCATCGAAAAGTACAACTGATAATGGACGACGTCGAACCTTCTCAGTTAACTGTCCACCTTCGTCATAACCGACGTAGCCTGGAGGTGCACCGAATAGACGTGATGCTGTGTGACGTTCTGAATATTCAGACATATCCAATTGGATAAGTGCGGTCTCATCACCGAATAAGAATGATGCAAGTGTGCGAGAAAGTTCTGTCTTACCAACGCCAGATGGGCCTGCGAAGATAAATGAACCACCAGGACGCTTTGGATCCTTAAGACCGGCGCGTGTGCGGCGAATTGCTTGTGAGAGCGCCTTAATCGCTTGATCCTGGCCAATAACACGGCGATGAAGTTCATCTTCCATGCGCAGCAAGCGAGCAGTCTCTTCTTCAGTTAACTTAAATACTGGAATACCCGTTGATGCAGATAGCACCTGTGCGATGAGTTCTTCATCAACTTCGGTGACCTTATCTAGATCGGTGGCTTTCCAATTCTTTTCAGCCTCTGTCTTTTCAGCAATCAGTGTCTTCTCTTTATCGCGAAGTGCAGCAGCGCCTTCAAAATCTTGACCATCGATTGCAGATTCTTTTGCCTTGCGTGCTTCGGCAATCTTCTCGTCGAATTCGCGTAGTTCGGCAGGTGCTGTCATGCGCTTAATACGAAGACGTGAACCTGCTTCATCGATTAGGTCGAT
>CAITKS010000073.1 GCA_903893085.1 uncultured Actinomycetes bacterium
CATTTGGCGCACTTACCCCAATAAATACATCTGCGTCCTTCATAGCCTCTGAGATAGTTCCAGAGAAGCCCTCAGTAACGCAACCAGTGATATCGAATGCAATAATTGTTTTTGCACCACTCTTGGTGAGCAGTCTAGAAATAGCAGTACCTGCAGCACCAGCACCGCTCATCACAATTTTGATTTTGGATAAATCCTTATTTACTAACTTCAGAGAATTAGTGAGAGCAGCCAAAACAACGATTGCAGTTCCATGTTGATCATCATGAAAAACTGGAATATCTAATAAATCGCGTAAGCGAGCCTCGATTTCAAAGCATCGGGGCGCAGATATATCTTCCAGATTTATTCCGCCATAAACGGGGGCGATCAACTGAACAGTGCGAACAATTTCATCAACATCTTGAGTATCTAAACAAACTGGCCAAGCATCCACGTCAGCAAATCGCTTAAATAGCGCAGCTTTACCTTCCATAACTGGCAGAGCAGCTGCGGGACCAATATTTCCTAAACCTAAAACTGCAGAACCATCCGTAACAACGGCGACGGTGTTGCGCTTCATCGTTAAGCGACGGACATCTGATGGGTCTTCAACGATGGCTTGGCAGATTCGCGCTACTCCAGGGGTGTATGCGCGCGAAAGATCATCACGGGTTTTTAAAGGAACCTTTGATTGAACTTCGAGCTTTCCACCAAGGTGAAGCAAAAAAGTGCGATCGCTTACTTTGCGAACCGTCAAGCCTGAATGCGCAGTAAGTGCTGTTGTAATTTCTTGGGCATGGTCTGCATCGATCGTGTCACAAGTTACGTCGATTACAACTTTTTCCAAAAGTGATTCAACGACATCGAGAGCGGTGATTGTTGCACCAGCTCCGGTAATTGCAGCGGTTATTAAGGCAACGGGTTGTAGTTCAGGAGATCCTTCAACACGAATTGTTATTCCATAACCGGGAGAAGTAGATGCCATTTATACAACACCGTATAAGCGATCTCCGGCGTCACCGAGTCCCGGCACAATGTATCCGTGCTCATTTAACTTTTCATCCAGCGCACCAGTTACGAGTGTTATTGGAACGCCAGAATTTGCGAAAGCATCTTCTAGAACTTTCACTCCTTCAGGTGCAGAAAGAATGCAGATCGCAGTGATGTCATCGGCGCCACGTTCGATAAGGAAGTTAATAGCAGCAACCAAAGTACCGCCAGTTGCCAACATTGGATCAAGTACGAAACATTGACGTCCCGCTAAATTTTCTGGCAAGCGGTTTGCATATGTGCTTGCCTTTAAAGTTTTCTCATCACGAACCATTCCGAGAAATCCGACCTCGGCTGTTGGTATCAAACGCGTCATTCCTTCGAGCATTCCAAGTCCGGCACGTAAAATTGGTACAACAACTGGTCGCGGATCAGAAAGTTTTAGTCCAGTTGTTTGAGTTACGGGAGTTTTAATTGAAACTTTTTCAGTTCGGACATCGCGGGTAGCCTCATAAGCCAGAAGCGTCACGAGCTCTTCAACTAGATGGCGAAATGTTGGCGAATCCGTTTTCTCATCGCGCAGAACGGTCAATTTGTGAGTGATCAACGGGTGGTTGGCGACATGAACCTTCATGGCTCATACCTTACAGGGGTTTTCATCTAGCCCAATGAGTGGGAATATGTCCGATGTGAGCGATGCAATGGTGAACGAGGTAGATATCGCAGTTGCTGCGTGGCATGAGGACGGGCGCTGGAATTTAGCACTCTTACCTGATGCGCATGATTTACCACACATTATTGATCGTCTTAAATCACAACAAACAAATGGTGGCGCGATTGCGCTGTTGGCAATTGATGAAGAATTCTTTATGGTGATTCGAGTCTTGGGTTCGCACATAAGTATGTTCTTAAGCGACGTTACTTGCGCGATGGATTATGAAGTAGCTGCCGATTTCTTGGAGTTATGTGATCTTGACTCTCCGGAAGAAGAAGATGAACCGCTTCCAGTTGGCCACTTAGATATTCTCGCTGATCTTGGTGTTAACCAAATGGAATTATCTGCCTTGTGTGATGATGCCGAACTTTTTCCTGACGAACAGCTGGAAGCAATTGCAAGTCGTTTAGGATTTGCGGATCAATTCTCCGAATTATTGGAGCTCTAAGAATTTCTAATCAGACACCTGAATCGCTTATGGATCAAGCAATCGCGATCGCTAAAGAAGCAACAGCTACTGGAGATGTTCCAGTAGGTGCCATTGTCGTTGACAAAGATGGTGTGATAATCGGTACCGGATCAAATGAACGTGAAGCAAAAAACGATCCAACAGCGCATGCAGAAATTGTTGCTATCCGCAGTGCAACTTCAAAAATTAAGAATTCACGCCTAGATGGTTGCACGCTTATTGTTACGCTCGAACCATGTGCAATGTGTGCAGGAGCAATCGCTCAATCACGGATTTCTCATTTGATTTTCGGTGCTTGGGATGAAAAAGCTGGCGCGGTTGGCTCAGTTTGGGATGTTATTCGAGATCCACGCGCACTCTATAAAATGAATGTAACTGCCGGAATTCGTGAATCTGAATGCGCCAAATTACTCACTGACTTCTTTGAAAGTCAGCGTTGATTTAAACCAGTAATTGGTAAGAAGGATTCAAAATTGTAAGAGCACCTTCTTCTTCACCAACCATGCCTTCGGCACGAATTTGAGCACCAACTTCTAATCCAGCAATTTCACGTCGCCCAAGGAAGTGCAGTGTTACTCCGCCGGACTGATCCCAAATTTCAACCTGCAAAAGTGGGGCCGAACCTTTTGCTGCGCTCTTTATTGCAGTTACTTGACCTTGCACCTGCGCGCGTTGGCGCCATTGAATCTTGCCAATTGGCGTTAAATCTTCGGCGTAATGGCTCATTGGTTCGATCGGCTTGATGACATCTTTTACAGGCTTGAATGCAGCTGGCGCAGATTCAGTATTTTTCGCAGAAACTGGATTCGAGTGCACGTTAAGTTGTGAGCCAGAAGTTATGCGATCAACGTCGAATGGAACAATCGTTGCAACCACACGTTGGAGCTGTGAAATAGGTGCAGCAATTTCTTCAGCAGTCTGATCGTGCAACAAACGTCCTAAGAAACCAGAGTAAGCGCGACGTGGGAGCAGAAGTGTTAATTCGACATCTTGCTTTTCAGTCATGCGAGTTGCGTAATCAACAGCCGCATTTGCCAATCGGCGATCCGGACAATCTATTAACTCAAGAGTCACATCATCGAGTGCATCTGATTTCGCCCACGCATTTTTAATGTCTTCAGCTCTGCGATCATCGATTACGAAGTGAACGGCGCTCAAATTACGAGGCTTTAGGCTTCTTGCGTATCGAATTGCACCAACGGTTGCTAGGTCAACGTTATCAACTAAGACGGTTACGTTATGGCGTGCAATTGTTGTTGCACGCTCCTGCTCTTGACGAACTAACAAGGCTTCTTGCTCGCGTGTGTATTGACGACGTAAGCGCAAGAAAGTCATCACCAAGATGGGCGCAGTTACCAGAACCAGCCAAGCACCTTCTGTGAATTTAACAACTGAGAAAATTATTACGATGGCAAAAGATACGGAACCTGCGGCTGCATTGATTACAACTTTAACTCGCCAACCATCTGGCTTCGTACGCAGCGAATATTTGGTCATGCCAAAACCAGCGAGTGTAAATCCAGTAAAGACGCCTAGGGCATAGAAAGCAACTAGATGTTCAACCGAACCTGCGGTAATTATTACGAGAAGCAAGCCGCCACCTGCAAGCAACAAAATTCCATTTGAAAACGCTAAACGGTGTCCACGTTTTGTTAATTGACGTGGCAGATAACCATCAGTTGCCACAAAGTTGCAGAGCAGTGGGAATGCACTGTAAGTAGTGTTTGCTCCGGCAAAGAGAATGAGCATTGTTGCTAGCTGAACCATAATAAACATGAAGGTTCCAAAAGCGCCTTCACCAACTGCCGCCTTTGCAATCTGTGAAATAACCGTTGGGGTACCTGATTCATATGGCATTGCCTGAATGTGATGTGCGAAATATGAAACTCCGAGAACCAAGGTGCCAAGTAAGCAGCTCATAACTACCAATGTGCGTCTAGCGTTTACATGTTCTGGCGTCTTAAATAGTGCAACGCCATCTGAAATTGCTTCTAGGCCTGTAAGTGAAGAGCCACCGTTAGCAAATGCACGAAGCAGAATAAATATGGCAGCACCTGTTAACAATCCTTGTTCTTGCCCAAGCTCAACTGCACCAGGCAGATCTGTTGCAAGGACAGGAAGAGTTCCATTTGCTAGACGCCAAAATCCCATTCCGAAAACAATCAACATGCAACCGATAAAGAAATATGTGGGAAATGCAAACGCTTTTCCA
Source organism: uncultured Actinomycetes bacterium (assembly GCA_903893085.1). Next base: position 4,369 of record CAITKS010000073.1, read on the forward strand.
GCTTCTTTAACGCCACGTAGATTTCCGTAAGTTAAAAGAATAATGACCGCAAAAATCATCGGCATCTTCCATGGAGCTAAAGATGGAAACGTTGAAATAATTGCAGCGACTCCAGCCGCTGATTGAATTGCAAGCGTGACAATGTAATCAAGAATCAGCGCAACAGCTGCGATCTGCGCGGTAACTGGTCCAAAGTTATCTCGCGAGACAATGTAGGCACCACCAGTTTTTGTATAAACATCAATCACATTACGATAAGAAAGAGTGATTAACACAAGAATTGCTAAAACTACGGCAGTCATCGGCATCAAGATTGCAAATGCGGCAAGACCAAATGCTGGTAATAACGCGATAAGAATCTGTTCGCTGCCATAAGCAGATGAAGAAATACAGTCAGATGAAAGAATTCCAAGTGCATAGCGCTTTGATAAACGCTGATGACCTAAAGAGTGCCTATTTAATGCACCGCCCAGAAATGCCCGCTTGATCTTGTAGCTAAGCG
>CAITKS010000074.1 GCA_903893085.1 uncultured Actinomycetes bacterium
GGAGATAAAAATCCTAAACTTGAAAACCCAGTTACTGGTATCTGGCCACGTGATCCGCTAGGAAGTAAACGTGCAGAATTTGAATCAAAGATCGCCCTTGTAAATAGCGCAACGCCAGTTGATCTAGAGAAATTTGCTGCAACTGATCTTGAAGTTATTTCCTGGGCGCAAGATGCCAAGGCGCTAATCCATGAACATGATTTGCAACGCAATGGTGGCTTAGAGGTTGCACTCCCTCCACGTTTATCTACTTCGACTCTGGTTGCCTTACATAAAGATCCAACTGAATTAGCGCTTAATATTCGCCGTCCAATGCCAAGACCGCAAGATGAATATTCTCGTCGCGGAACCGCCTTTCACTTATGGATTGAAAACCATTTCCGCGCTGCAACTTTATTTGACGATGATGATTTAGATTTCCTTGATCCACTCGAACCCGATCAAACACTTGAGCAGTTAAAGAACGCATGGTTGGCATCAGATTGGGCGCCGCGAATTCCGGTTGCTGTAGAAGTGCCATTTGAAGCGGTAATTGGCGGGGTTTTAGTGCGTGGTCGCATCGATGCGGTCTATGAGATCAACGGGCGATATGAAGTAATCGATTGGAAGACAGGTTCGACCAAGTTAGGTGCATCTTCGGCTGTGCAGTTAGCCGTTTATCGCCTTGCTTGGGCCAACTTAAAAGGCATAGACCCAACACAAGTATCTGCGGCATTTCATTATGTTCCATCTGGTGAAACTGATCGCCCTGCGGATCTGCTCAGCCACGATCAATTAGTCCAACTACTTTCGGGATCCAATTAACTCAACTCGTAGCGGCAAATGATCGCTCACACCTGTCTTTACTGTTTTGCGATCAATGACTTCGTATCCAGTTAAGTCATCTGCCAAAATATAATCAAACTGCACTTTTGCTCCCCAGCTTGGGTAGGTGTTCTGCGTGACAAGAGATTTCCATTTTGAGCCAATAACTGGGATACCTTTCGGCAGATTTAGATCACCAAGGATTATTGGAATCGTCTTTGTTTCACGCGCAATCTGATCTGCCCATTTCTTTAATTTACGTAATTGCGCCAAATTAACTCCGGGGGCAAATGAGAGATGGGTATTTATAACGGTAAAGCCGTTTTGCAGAGTGGCAGCAAGTGCCACTCTGGGTTCATCGTGCACATATATAGCGCGAATCTTTGGACGGCTGCTGGTCTCACTTTCAGTCGGAACTATTAGTGGAAGGCCGATTAGCGATCTTCCTAGATCTAACCGCTGCCATTTCACAACTGGAATATTTGATGCAATTGCAATTCCATAGCTGCCAGCTAATTCGCCAATAGAATTATTTGAAATATATTTTGGATCACTCGCTGCTGGCTTGTGCCATTTCTCACCAGGAGTACCGATCACACTCGGCGCGAATGCCCAGTCGTTTGCGTTCATCGCTGCTGCAATTTCACCTATTTGATTAGTAAGAGCTGAGCGCGGCAATCGATAATCAACTTCCTGCACGGCGATGACATCACTTGCGATTTCATCGATCGCCCGCCGCAGTGCTGGCGTGGATGGACCTGCGGGGTTTGGCGGAATTTCCATGCCATGGAGCAGATTCCACGAGGTGATGCGCATATGGCGAAGGCTAGTAGCGTTGCCCCTTATGAGCGCGGTCAACGGACAAGTATCGAAGATGGACCGTGCCGGCCACCTGCGATCTAACCAAATTACGCTGGATCAGTTGTGGTCCAAAGCCAAGATTGTGCACTTTAGCGATGGACGTTTGGCTGTTTCGGCCAGCGCCACAGAACTACGTTTCTTAAGCGCCTCTGAAGTTGAAGCGTTAATTAAAAGTGGTGAATTCAAATCTGGTGAAAAGTATTTTCTAGGCTTAGATCAATTAGATAACGAACCATACTTTGCCTGGAACTCCGACCATCCAAAGTCTGAAAGTGATGACGCACCCGTTGGATACACAACGTTGCGCGAAATCGGGGGCGACCTCAATGAATTGCAGATGGAACTTGCTCTGCATTCAGTTGCTTTATCAAATTGGCATAATACACATCCACATTGTGCAAGATGCGGTGCTCAAACATCAGTTTCCATGGGCGGGGCAGTGCGCCTCTGTGATGCGGATAAGAGTGAGCATTACCCGCGGACGGATTGCGCAGTTATTGTCTTAGTTCGCGATGCTGATGATCGCATTCTGCTGGGGCGCCAAGGGATTTGGCCGGAAGGAAGATTCTCTTGCTTTGCAGGTTTTCTCGAACCTGGTGAAACTTTTGAACAATGCGTTCAACGAGAAGTTTATGAAGAATCTGGAATTGCAGTTCGTGAAATTAATTATCTTGGTTCACAGCCTTGGCCATTTCCAGCCTCAATTATGATCTCATTTGAAGCAATTACAGATTTTCCAGAAGCTGCAAGACCCGATGGCGAAGAGATTGTCGAAATCAAATGGTTATCGCGCAGTGACCTAAAGGCACAAGTTGCCGACGGTTCACTTTCAATGCCACCATCCATGTCGGTTTCGCGGAAAATGATTGACC
>CAITKS010000075.1 GCA_903893085.1 uncultured Actinomycetes bacterium
CCTATTTGATGTTGGTGCAGATCTTTGTACGCCTGTGGTTGATTCACCAGCGTTTGAACCACTTCGCGTGCTTGAATCACAAGTAACTTATTTGGAAGAACAGATCGACAAGTACAACGCGGATCTTGAGCCGCTTCGTTCGTTTGTATTGCCTTCAGGCACACCGGCGGCAGCGCATCTACATGTAGCGCGCACTGTTGTTCGTCGCGCTGAACGTCGCACCTGGGCTGCAATTCATGGATTCGGAACTGGTGTTAATCCATTAACTGCCAAGTACTTAAACCGTTGCTCTGATCTGCTCTTTGTTCTGGCGCGAGTTGCCAATAAGAAAATTGGCGACCAGCTCTGGGTTCCTGGAGCTAACCGCTAACTATTTAGTATTGCTCGTGCAATCTTTTCATCACGTGCAAATACAAAAAGTCTTGGACCATCTTTGGTGTGGGTCAACGTTGCCTTTATCTGTGAAGTCTCTAACTTTAGTCGCAACATTTCACCTTCAATATGATTATTAGGTGATGCGACCACAACGAGCGAACCGTATTCATCTTCGTTTCCAATACGAGGAGTGCGTTCGATAACTGATTTACCGCGTGCAAATGCCCACTTTAAGATTAATGCCAGGATTCCTACAGCGAAAAAACCACCGAAGCTAGTTATAAATAGCGCGTTATTTATTCCACCAAGCATTACTAACCTGCAGTCGACTTATATTCGGTATTAGGCAATGGACCAGACGGTTCACTCTGATTGCAGTCAGCGTTGATATTCGTAACGATCTGACCCGAACCGATTGGCTCGGGCGTGACAATTAGAACTGTAACTATCTGCTTTGCAGCGCTGCGTGTTACCGAAGTAGAAACATATCCGAAGGTCTTTAAAGTTCGATCTTCGGCTGAAGTTCGGCCAACCACATCGCCATTGACTTTCCACCAACGACAGCCAGTTTCAGATGCGACAAGCACGGCGCCGCAGGTAAATTTTGTGCAGTCTTTAATCTGTGAAGCTAAAGCTGTTTTGGCAGACAAAATACCAACCAATTCCTTGGCAGTAGGCACCTTTAAATACAACTTTGTTTCACCAAGCGGATCTGTATTAAATCCAGCAGGTGGCCATTTTGGAGATGGTGAGGGAGAAAGTTTTACGTTTTTCTTCGTCTTTTTCTTAACGGGCGCCTTCTTAACGGGCGCCTTCTTAGTGACACTTGCTTTTGGCGTTGGTGTCACCTTCTTTGTGGCACTTGCCTTCGGCGTCGGTGTTGGGCTCTTCGTTGCGGCAACTGTTGAAGTTAGCGATAGACCAAGAAACAGGGCAGCAAAAAGAGCGATAACTTTAATTCTCATCGATCACGCTCCCATTTAAATGTACGTATCGAAATTATTAAGCCCACAATTAACCAAGCAAGAATAATTAAGAAGGTGCGCCCAGTTTCCCAACTTGCAGCAACTTCACGCGCTGCAAAGGTATCGGGCAAGAAGACAGAGCGCATACCTTGCGTCATCCACTTGAGTGGAAAAATGGCGGCAACTTGCTGCATCCAGCCTGGTAGATCAGTGAAGACAAAGAAAACACCGCTAAAGAATTGCAAGATTATGACTACGGGTGACACCACCGCTGAAGCGCTACGCCCACTCTTTGGAATAACTGAGAAGGCGATACCCAGTGAAGTCGATGCAGCGCTTCCTAGAAGAATTAGCCAAGTAAATGTGAACCATTTCGCAGGATCTGTCGGCAGGTTTACGCCGAAGAAAAGCACACCTGCAATCAGCAGAAGAATTACTTGAATAGTCATAGTTACAAAGACAACGATCACTTTTCCGATGAAGTAACTAGATGCCGGCATTGGTGTGCCACGTAGGCGTTTTAGAGTTCCAAAATCGCGTTCGACAGGAATCATTATTGCGAGCTGTTGAAATCCAGTGTTTACAAGACCGGATGCAATCATGCCGGCCACGAAGTACTGACTAAAAGTTACGCCATCGGTTAGCTCATTGGTAAAAACAGAACCAAAGATTGCAAGAAGCATGATCGGAAATGCCAGTGTGAAAACAACTGATTCGCGCTGGCGCATGAATTGGTGAACCTCTAGCCCGCCACGTGCGATGCCGATTGCCAAAGCGCTGGGAACTTTATTATTGGCCATCTGCGCCTCCAATCATTTCAAGATAAATATCCTCAAGTGAAGCGCGTTTAACGGTGAGCTCTGGGATTTCATCCTTATATATCTCGGTGAGTTTTCGGATAATTGCGGTTGGGTTATCTGTTCGCTCTGACTGTGGGCCGTCTGCACTTTTCCAAGAAACTGTCGCAAGTGATGTGGCGCGCCCACCGAGCAAGGCAGGTGTTGAAACTTCGATGATCTTTCCATGATTGATAACCGCAACACGGTCTGCCAACGCTTCTGCTTCATCCAAATAATGTGTGGTGAGCAAGATTGTGGTTCCACTCTTTCGCAGATCTTCGATCAGCGCCCAGAAAGCACGCCGGGCTTTCGGATCAAAGCCAGTTGTTGGCTCATCTAAAAATAAAAGTTCGGGCGATCCGATGATTCCAAGTGCCACATCTAGGCGGCGTCTTTGTCCGCCAGAGAGAGTGCGAATAAGTTCTCCTGATTTATCCGATAACCCAACTGCCTCGATAACTTCTTCGACGTTTCTAGGATTGGA
>CAITKS010000076.1 GCA_903893085.1 uncultured Actinomycetes bacterium
GATCTCGCCTTCGAAATCTTCAAGGGAGGTAAAGTTACGGTATACCGAGGCATAACGCAGGTAGGCGACCTCATCGAGTTCGCGAAGTGGCGCAAGGATTGCAAGTCCCACCTCTTGAGCTTCGATTTCGGCCTTGCCGGTACGACGAAGAGTCTCTTCAACGCGCTGGGCCAATAGGACTAGATCATCTTCGCCAACTGGGCGACCTTGGCAGGCTTTACGAACGCCAACCAAAACTTTTTCACGAGCAAATGGCTCGGTTGCACCTGAGCGCTTGATGATATTTAGGAGTGCGACTTCTTGAGTTGAGAAGCGTTCTCCACATTGTGGGCATTCGCGGCGACGGCGGATTTGTGTGCCATCTTCAACTGGTCGGGAGTCAACGACTCGAGAATCATCGTGGCTACAAAACGGGCAAATCATCTCGGCGTGGCTCCCTTCGAAATACTAGATATTCCCAAATTTAGATGTATTGGCGAACCGCTGAAACTACCCTAAAAACACTACTTATGGAAGTTTTCTTCGTTTCGACCCCTACATATAGTGGGAACTATAAAGCAAATCTTGAGACTTTGCCTCATCAGTAAGCAAATACCTGATGAACGGCGTGTCGCGCCTTAGTGAAGCGGGATGCGAACCTTTTGACCTGCCTGGACATCAGCGCTTGCGAGCGCGTTTACCGATGCGATCTCATCGACCAGAGCGCGTACATCCCCGCCACCTGCAATGCGTGAAGCCAGTGACCACAGGGTATCCCCAGGGGCCACAGTGACCTCAATGAAGGATGTTGGGGCGCCAACCGAGTCAGTTGTGCCAGCCCCGGCGTTGAAGCCAAAGACGCTGGCCAAGACAACAGCCAGTGAGAGAACCAAGAGCGTACGAGCTAAGCGACCACGACGTGTTAAACGAACGCCGGACGGATTGGCCTGAAACCCTTGATTTATAAGGGTTTGCGCGCTTGTTGCATGTGTTGAAAATGCATTGAGTGAAATGGTGCTCATGGTTTTCTCCTGCTGGTACTACCTTGGGGAAGGTATTCGAACAGTTGTTCGAATAAGACAATTAAACATGAAAGCACTGACATCGGCAAGTTATTTTCGAACATATGTTTGATTTTTTTCAAGATGCGTGTCAAAATAGAGCCATGAGCAAAAAAACAGCCTCCAAGTCCACCGCCAAGGTCACCGAACTGCCTGACTCAGCCTCGGGCGAGCACGGCCTCACCGCCCGACAGGAGAAAATCCTGCAGGTCATCAGGGCCAGCATGCAAGATCAGGGTTGCCCACCTTCAATGCGCGCTATCGCAGCCGCCGCCGGCCTTAGCTCCCCCGCATCCGTTAAGTATCAACTCGAGATCTTGCAGGAAAAGGGCTTTATTACCCCACACCCAACTCGTGGCGGCGTTTTGGAAGTATTGATCCCAGGTGAAAAAACCGAAATCGAAATTGAAGCGACAAAGAATGTTCCGTTGGTTGGCCGCATTGCAGCCGGTGGTCCAATTACAGCAGAACAAAATGTCGAATCCACTTTCGCACTTCCTGAAACTTTGGTCGGCAAGGGCAATCTCTATATGTTGCAAGTTGTCGGTGAATCAATGATCGATGCCGCAATCTGCGATGGAGATTATGTTGTTATCCGCGAACAGAAAGATTGCAACAACGGCGAAATCGTTGCCGCAATGATCGATGGCGAAGCAACAGTTAAAACTTTCCAGCGCAAGGGTGGCCACATTTGGTTACTTCCTGCCAACTCAGCCTTTGAACCAATAAATGGCGATAACTGCGAGATCTTAGGCAAAGTCACTGCCGTAATGCGCAGTGTTCGTTAAATAGTTACGAAAATATCTCCGCCGGTTTCAGTAACCGTATAGCGAGCTAATCCATATGAAGATGGCCCGCGCAGCAGTTCACCATCTTTTGCGCTAAATAAAGAATTATGTGCGTTGCAGATCAATTGGCTGCCGCCATTGTCTTTAACTAAATAACCAGCATGCGGACACTCTGCTTGTAGTGCGCGCAACCCATCGTTATCTCTAATCAAAACTATTGAAACCAATAATCCTGTTGTTCGCCCAGCCTCAAATACCTTTACCGTTCCTGTTGAAATCTCTGATGATTTCGCTAACTTGATTTGGTTTTTCGCCATGGTCTCAGTTGGTGTTGGTGTGGGCGAAGCCGATGGCGTTGGAGTTGCAGTGGGTGTTGCGGAAGCGCTCGGAGTTGCAGATGCACTTGGTCTAGCCGATGGCGTTGGAGTTGCACTCTTCACCGGAAGCGGAACTCCCTTGCCCCAAACCAACTTGCCGCCCTTTTTTACACATGTAAATTTCTGATTGCGATAAATAACGCTCTGCCCGACGCGTGTGCACTTTAACTTTGGCACATCGGCTGCAAAGGCACCGCCACAAACCAACGACAGAGCCGCACCAAGTGCGCCAGCCATCAAATCTCTGCGGCGTAGAAACATGCCAGAAGATTAGTTAACTCTGGCATTTATCGCGCGTTAAGGCCGTGAACTTCCGGTTAATTACCGTCTAGATTGTGAGAAAAAGTGTAATTATTCCAAGGCCAATCAAAACAACGGCAGCCACTATGGAATATCTCTTACCAAGGCGCTGTGGCAAGCCGCCAATTCCGCTTGCCCGATCTTGATCCATATCCTTTATTACATTTATAAAATGCGCCGCAGAACCAAAAATCGCTCCCCCAAGCCACATCCACACCGGTGGATTTATATCTTTCGAGATCGCTATGCACGATGGCAGCGCTGCAAATGCCAGCGCATATGGCAGCCATGAAAAAACGTTGTATTTAAAATAGAAGTTGTAAGCAACTCCCATTGATATTCCAAACATATAGACAAGCCCGCCTTTAAATCCAAGTGGGCCAAGCAGATTTGCCACAAATGAGAATGGCACCATGAAGCGCAACCACTTAATTAAATACTCGCGCGAGATGATCCCCGATACTAAAGGCTTTTTTACTCTGTTATGTTTTAAATCATCTTCATAGTCATATAGATCATTGCTCCACCCAACAACGAGCTGACCGGTGAATACGCCAAAACCGATTACAAGCGCCGGTCCCTCCCACCAGTAATACCCAGCGAAAGACGTTGCGATTGCGGTGACTAATAACGTCGGCCCAAAATGTGATGCCTTTAGCAGCCCGCGCAACTTATTCATTGCTAAAGAATATGCCACACCTGTTAACTAGCCTTTGACGACGACGCGAACAACACCATCCGGTGTAATACCAACGGATCCAAGTTCTGCTTCAACATTGGTCCCCATGCCATTGATCTTGGCCGCAGATAAAACAGCTAGCTGCGTTGCGATTTCAGTCATCCAATAAAA
>CAITKS010000077.1 GCA_903893085.1 uncultured Actinomycetes bacterium
CAACTGAACCATTTAGTGAGCTAGAAGTATTTGATTTTCCTGAAGGTATCGGACCTGTTGAATGCGTGAACGTAGAACACGAGGAAGTTGTTCTCATCCCTCAAAAAGTTGATGCCAAGAAAGTTAACTTCAAATACGGGCTAGGTGCACAGTTCATCACCACTTTAAAGACCATACATATGTTGGGTATGGATCGTAAAGAAACGGTTGAAGTTCAAGGCCACCCAGTTTCACCGCGCGATTTGCTCGCCGCATCACTTCCAGATCCAGCAACTCTTGGTTCGCGCATGAAAGGTAAGACTTGCGCAGGTGCATTAGTAAAAGGTCTCGATAAGAATTCCAAGCCATATGCCTGCTACATGTACAACGTCGTTGATAACGAATGGTCAATGGCAAATTACGGAGACCAGGCTGTTGTTTGGCAGACTGCAATTAATCCAGTTATGGCTATGGAACTAATACATAAAGGCACCTGGAAACCAGAAGGTGTTAACGGACCAGAATGGTTTGATGCAAAGCCTTTCTTAGATCTGCTTGAAGAGTATGGAACTAGTTGGCATATTCGGGAGGAATCAACCGCTGGAATATCCGTAGAGGAGTTAGCCCTTTAAGCGTTCTGCCATTGGAGATCAAATGAAAAAGTGGGCTTTAGTAACTGGGGCAACTGCTGGTATCGGCGAAAGTTTCACCCGTTTACTTGCTGCTAAAGGATTTAATTTAGTTTTAGTTGCTCGCGATGAAGCAAGGCTGCACGAACGTGCTGCCGGACTTAAGGAAAACTTCGGCGCCGAATCTGTGGTTATCGTCGCAGACCTGGCAACTGAAGCAGGGTGTGCAAAAGTTGAAGATTACATTCGGGCTAATGAAATAGAAGTATTGATTAATAACGCAGGCTTTGGAATCAACAAAGCATTCACGATGAGTGATTTGGCAAAAGAGGAAGAAGTCCTGAAAGTTCTGGTTAGAACACCGATGCGTTTGATGCACATTGTTTTGCCTGCGATGAAAGAGCGTAACTCTGGAATTGTAATTAATGTTTCATCAGTTGCTGGCTATATTGCTGGGGGTGCATACAGCGCATCTAAGGCTTATTTAACAGTTCTATCAGAATCGTTAAGCACAGAGCTTTCTGCTACAAATATAAAAGTTTCAGCGCTCTGCCCCGGTTTTACTAGAACTGAATTTCATCAACGTGGTCGGATGAAAATGGCTGGCCTGCCTAACTTCATGTGGCTTAATTCTGATTTTCTGGTCGCAAAGGCTTGGAAAGATGCCGTCTCGGGCAAACCCGTTTCGATTCCGGGATGGCAATACAAAGCGTTGGTTGGCTTAATCTCGTTGGTACCCAGAGCGATCGTGCGCCGCCTCGGTATGAATTTAAGAGTCAAACAACGCTAATTCACACGATTTTCACTGCCGACTTCCGTCAGTTAAACCCTGGCCATCGGTAAGATTGCCCAATAATCTATGGAGGTCTTCATGTTTCGTAAGGTTCTTGTAGTAGCAGGCGCAGCAGTACTTGTCGCCGCTTCACTCACCGCCGTTCCAGCAAGCGCTGCAACGAAAGTTAGCAACGGTGTTGCTTGCTCAAAGGCAGGAGCCACCACCAAGGTAAGTGGTTCCTCTTACAAGTGTGCCAAGAATCCACTCGTTAAGAACTCCAAATTAACTTGGCTCTCACTGGATTGCTTAAAGACAGCTGCAACTTACACAACAGGTCTTGCAAACTTGCCTAAGATCAAGGCTGCAACTGATGCAACTATTGCCAAGTTAGATGCCGATATTCTTACGCAACAAGCTGAGGCAGAGAAAGCCAATAAGTTAATCCCAGAATACAAAGCAAAGATTGCAGTTATCAATACAGAACTCACTCGTCTTAACGCAGATACTGCAAACTTAACCAAAAATAAACTTACAATCAGCAAGTACACAACTGCGATCCGCAATTATGAAGCAGCAATCAAGGCTTACGAAACCGTTGGCAAGCAAACTGATCGCAGCCAAAAGCTAAAGGGACAAGCACAAACTCAATATGACAGTTCAAAGATGGATGTGGATACAACTCTTAGCATGGCTAAGATCATCTGCTCTAAGGGCTTCTAAATCTACTCAGGCTTCCCCTATTTATTGCCTGCATTTGTCTGCCGTAACTTGGATAGGTGCGGTTTCATAAATTAATTAAATGGTTCGCGCCTGCGCTTTTAGTTATTAATTTGCTCGTAAAGTTTTTGATCGCAGAGCCAACAATTGGTGCTGATTTAATTCTCTATAACTTAGTTGTGTTGCTTGCGATAATTTCACTTTTCCAAGTTCCCTTACAAAATGATCCCCTTGCCGTAGTTTTTCTCTCTCTCGCAATAGCATCGTGGGGAATCGGCTCGATAACTTCCAGTCTTAGCCAATTCTTTAGCTTTGCTGGGCCTGCGCAATTAGTTTCCAATATTGCGTACTCGCTCTTCTATCCCTTTGCATTCATTGCCATACCGCGGGCGATCGCCAAAGGGAAAAAACTACGATCGATCGAATTATTAGATGCGGCAATATTTGGTCTTGGGCTTTGTTCAATAATTGCAGCCCTGCTTCTTGCGACTTTGCTGCAGGATTCTGGAATTGGAACTTTCTTTTCGGTCTTATATACCGTCTGCGATATTGCCTTGGTAGTAATCGTTTTGGCTAGCGCTGTCATATCAGAACTATCGGTAAGACTTAATTTGTTGATTACCGGCGTACTTATATTTGCTGTGACTGACTTTTTCTTTCTCTGGAATGAAATAAATGGAAGTTACCGATTCGGGCAACTTAGTGATCTGGGATGGCTAGTAGGTATTGTATTTATGGCACTTTCATTCTGGTATCTGCCAAACCCCAATCAACGCGAAGCCAAAATTCATCCCGCGCTAATTGCAGTTTCTATATTCATTAGTCCAGCACTTCTTTCAGCAATTGCAATCCGTCCTGATTATTTCCCTTCATATGTTGTTATTCCTACAATTGCGACTTTGCTTCTGGCTTTCATCAGAATGACCTTGGTAATTCGTCAGGCAAATAATCTAGGAGAGGAAAAAGTCTTAGCGCGCACCGATGAATTAACTGGCTTACCTAATCGCCGCAGGTTAATCGCAGAGCTTTCCACATTTGAAGGAGTAGAAGGTGCGCTATTACTGCTTGATCTAGATGGTTTTAAACCAGTTAATGATCGCTATGGCCACGAAATGGGTGATCGAATACTTAGGCAAGTTGCGCAACGATTTAGTCGCTCACTTCCAACTGGTGCGATATTGGCGCGCCTTGGTGGCGATGAATTCGGAATTCTTGTTACCGGAAGCGATGATGCAACGTTGGAACTCGCAAGTGCGCTAAAGGCTACCCTTAGTTATCCATTTGTCTTAGATGGAAACACAATTTCAATAAGCGTAAGTATCGGACATGTTCGAAACGATGGAGCTGGAGATTTATTGCAACGCGCAGATATGGCGATGTATGAAGCCAAAAGAGCTAACGCGGACGTTCCGGTTTATCTTCCTTGATTTCTTGAAGGCGCGCTAAAGATTCCAAACGTTCGGTCGCATGATCAACAATTCTTTCGGCATAACCTTTGGAATATCCATCTAGATAAAGCCAAGGTTCATGTATTTCAGCCGCTGATAGATGAGCTAATTCAGGAACATACTTACGGATGTAATCTCCGTTTTCATCAAATCGCTTGCCTTGTTCTATTGGGTTAAAGACTCGGTAATACGGAGATGCATCGGTGCCGCATCCTGCAGTCCACTGCCAACCATGAGCATTAGATGCAACATCAAAATCAACTAGGTGATCGGCAAAGAATCGTTCGCCGAGCTGCCATTCCAAGTGCAGATCTTTTACCAAGAATGAGGCCACAACCATGCGGGTGCGGTTGTGCATCCAGCCTTCTTTTACCAACTGACGCATAGCGGCATCTACAAATGGGTATCCAGTCTTTCCTTCTTGCCATGCTTGGAATTTTTCTCCTGGCGCGTCATAGCGCATATCTTTAAAACGAGGTGCGTAATAGTCGGTATCTGTTGTTGGGTTATTGAAAAGCACATCAGCATAAAATTCTCGCCAAGCAATTTCTTTGCGGAAAGTATCGTGCGCTTTGCTATCGCCAAGGTTGGCTAGCAACGTGCGCGGATGAATCTCACCAAATTTTAAATAAGTACTCATCTTTGAGGTTCCATCTATTGAAGAGAAATTTCGATTCTCGTCATAAGTGTCTAGCCCACTCTTGGAAAACTTTTTAAATCGCACCAGCGCAGCTTCTTCACCGGCAGAGATCACTTCAACGCCAGCAGGAATTTTAAAATCTGGAAAGGCACGATATTTCTCTGGCGGGGTGGGTGCTTTTATTTCTTTAGGAGTCTTTGCTGGAGCGCGCCAACCATGTTCGCACCAAGCGCGATAAAAAGGTGTGTAAACCCGATAAGGCGTTGCATCACTTGGTTTTAAAACACGGCCCGGTGCAACTGCATATGGACTGCCCGTACGAATCAATTTAATACCCGAATTCTCAACTTTAATATCTCGTTCGGCGCCGTATCTTTCATACTCGGTAGAAATATGAACTTCAGTTGCTCCATACATCTGCATAAGTTCATTTAAAACTTCTACTTGATCACCTTCGATGATATGCAAAGTATTTCCAAGTGATTCATCTAAGGCACGCAAAGATTGACCCATGTAAGCCAATAACTTTTCGCCTGCTTCAGCGATCTGTATTTTATCTAAGATAAAGACTGGAACTATTTCATCGCTAGATTCGATAGCGGCAACAAGTGCTGGATGATCACCAATGCGCAGGTCACGACGGAACCACACGATGCTGCGACGAACGGAAGACATGGCGGTATTCTCGCACTAAGCCGTTATTTAAGAGATGTCTAAATTAGTTGTGCAACATGCCGACGGA
>CAITKS010000078.1 GCA_903893085.1 uncultured Actinomycetes bacterium
CAAGTCGAGGGCATCAGCGATGTAAATATTGTCTTTGGCGTAATGTCAGAGGAACAAAGAAATAATGTAAAAAAGTTATTACGCGGCGGGCGTGAAAAATTTATCCCCTTCGCTCAACCTGAATCCCTGACCAGAGTCCTAGGTATTGCATCCGGCAAGGGCGGCGTAGGTAAATCTTCACTAACTGCCAACTTGGCTATCTCGGCTGCTCAACGTGGTCTGCGAGTTGGAATCCTTGATGCCGATGTTTATGGACATTCGATCCCGCGTTTAATGGGTTTGATGGGACAGCGCCCGACCGCAATTGATCAGATGTTTATTCCACTTGAGGCATACGGCGTAAAAGTTGTTTCTATGGAAATGTTTAAACCTGAAAGATCTGATGCTGTGGCCTATCGCGGGCCATTGCTGCACCGAGTTCTTGAACAACTCTTATCTGATGCATATTGGGGCGATCTTGATCTGCTCTTGATTGATTTACCTCCAGGTACGGGAGATTTAGCAATCTCACTTGGTCAATTAATTCCAACTTCAGAAATTTTGGTTGTGACTACCCCGCAGATTGCAGCCGCAGAAGTTGCCGAACGTGCTGGGCGTATTGCACATCAGATTCATCAACGTGTAGTCGGCGTTATTGAAAACATGTCGGCTTTTCCTTGCCCAAATTGCAACGATGAAATTTCATTGTTTGGTGATGGTGGGGGAGAAGAAACTTCGGCACGACTATCGGTTCTAGTAGGCAGTGAAGTGCCGCTGCTGGGCAAGGTTCCTTTTAGCACTCAATTACGAACAGGTGGAGATGATGGAAAGCCAGTCGTAGTTGCCGAACCTGATTCACCGAGCGCCATCGCAATTGCAGCAATCGCAGAAAAGCTTATGGTCCGCACAAACTCTTTACTTGGAGTCAGACTCGGGCTTAGTACGTAAATCTTTTAGTAAATCTTCAAGCTCACTGCGCATGAAATCTCTGGTAGCTACATCACCAAGTGCGATTCGCAGGCTAGCAAGTTCGCGAGTTAGATATTCAGTGTCAGCAATTGAGCGAGCGTTCTGTGCACGATCTTCGTTAAGAGAAATACGATCACGATCTGCTTGACGATTTTGTGCCAGCAAAATTAGTGGCGCAGCATAAGATGCTTGCAAGGACAAAATTAGCGTCAAGAATATAAATGGATAATCATCAAAACGTAAGTCACGTGGAGCTAATGCGTTCCAGAAAACCCATGACAACACAAATACCGTCATGTAAACCAAGAAGCGTGCAGTACCTAAAAAGCGAGCGAAGCGTTCAGATAATCTGCCAAAAACTTCTGGATCATAATTTGGGCGCAATGATCGACGGGATTCGCGCGGTGTATCTAAACCGCTCTGGCGGGAAATGATTGAACGTGCCATTAGCGCGCCTCCTCTTCCATCTCTTGATCTAATTCAATATCTTCAGGGTCAACTTCGCTGCCTGCAACATCACCGAGATTGAGTATTGGGCCAGTACCGCGAGTTGAATCACGATGTTCCAAACGCCAGTTTTCAGGTAACAAGTGATCCAAAACGTCATCGACAGTTACGGCGCCCAATAGACGATCATTGGCATCGACAACCGGTACAGATAACAAGTTATAACTAGCCAAGTATGACGAAACTTCATGCAGCGATGCGTTGGGATTTAACCCTTGCGTATCGGTATCAACAATTGAACCGAGAAGCGTTGAAGGTGGCTCGCGTAGCAGTCTTTGATAGTGAACTAAGCCGATGTAGCGCCCCGTAGGAGTTTCCAGTGGTTGGCGACATACAAATACTTGCGAGGCAAGAGCTGGCGAAACTTCACTGGCGCGCACGCTAGCCAGCGCATCCGCAACAGAATTGTCGGCGCTCATAACAATTGGTTCGGTCGTCATCATTCCGCCTGCTGAATAATCTTCGTAAGTCATCAAACGCAGAACATCTTCGGCATCTTCTGGCTCCATGAGTTCGATCAAGGCTTGTGCACGTTCTTCTCCAACTTCGCGAAGTAAGTCTGCAGCATCATCTGGATCCATCTCACCCAAGACATCTGCTGCGCGTTCACCTTCGAGTTCGGCAAGAAGTGCAACTCGTTCTGCTTCATCCATTTCTTGCAGAACATCTGCCAATCTTTCGTCATCGAGTGCGCGCGCAACTTCTACACGACGCTTCGGCGCTAAATCTTGAATAACTGCAGCCAAATCTGCGGCACGCAAATTACTGATCGTGGCAAGTAAGTTGGTAACTCCTTGGTTGTGTTCAGGAAGAGTAAAGCCGGTTACTTCTTCCCAAGTAACAGTAGATGTTGCACCTTTACGGCGCAGCCCGCTGCCCTTTTTCATAATGTGAACACGATTAATGAACCAATCACCAGTTCTGTTTTGTTCCATGCCCATATCTTCAACAACTACTGATTCGCCATTTTCATTTAAGCTGATTGAGCGATCAAGTAATTCACCTAAAACCAAAATCTCACCTGCGCGTGATTCGAAGCGGCGCATATTTACCAGTCC
>CAITKS010000079.1 GCA_903893085.1 uncultured Actinomycetes bacterium
GTTTTTTCCCGTCGGAATGATCCAGGGAATAAACGACATTCTCTTCGTTGTAATTATCCTGGAGATCATGCGCACCGTAATCGTGCGCTTTACTGATGGTATTTTCCAACTGGATAACTTCTTGATCATCGGTGTTATCGCTGCGGTACGACATATTCTTACTGTTGGCGCATCTCTTACAATGGAGAAAGAGAAGACAACTGAGTATTTCAACCGTGCTCTTATTGAAATGGGCGTTAACACCGGAATTGTTTTAGCGCTTGTCTTCGCTCTGTTCTTATCTCGTGCTGCACGCAAATCCAGCGCACCTAAGTAACTAGAGGTTTTCATTTAAATCTTGCTGGTGGCGGGTGAAGGATTTGAACCTTCGAAGGCAGAGCCGGGGGATTTACAGTCCCCTCCCATTGGCCGCTCGGGCAACCCGCCAGGGTCATTCTTTTACGGCGGGCGCAAGATTACCTCAAATTATTATTGAGGGGTAATCGGCTATTTTGCGTACTTTTTCCATGTAAATATCAGAAATATCGATGCTAACAATATGTAGAAGTGTCCTGCATGTTCACCCCAGAATGAATGTTCGGCGTGAGAGTTCTCTTTCTTAACCTCTTCAACAACTTCAGATGAAATTGGCATCGGCTCTTGCAAAGATGAAGTGGTTGGTTCTGGATCTGCTGTAGCAACTGGACTCTTTGAATTACCTTGCAAAGTAAAATGATAGGTTGCCGATACAACATGGCCATCTTCTGAAACAACTCTGTATGTAACGGAGTATTTTCCAGGCAATTCTGATGAATTCATCGATCGGGAAACAATGTTGTTAAGAACTTTAGTTTCTCCTGTTGAAATTTCCTTGCCGTCTGGGTCTAGCACCGTAATCGAATTGGCTTTGCCGATGACAATGAGTGACTCATCAAATGTCAGTGAGATTTCTGGCGGAAGTTCTTGAATAACTGAATTGCCTACCGGCTGTTGAGTAATCAACGAGGTGTGAGCGCTTGCTGGCATTGGCCAAAACAGCCCCGGAAGAAAGAGGGCAAAGAGAATTACAAACTTCTTGAACTTCATTTCCTTGCCCTCTTTCCTTTACCGGTTTACTTTACTTGACCGCAGGTTCTGCGATTGTGATTGATGGCGCTGGACCAGTTTCTGAAGTTTTATCTGCAGAAAGCAGGGTTGGCGCAGCGCTGTCATGAACTGACCAAGAAATTTTCAGTTCTTGATAGCTCTTCTTTGTAACAGCAGGGAACCAAGCCTTGATCTTTAACTTAGTTACAGAATCTGTAACGGTTTTGATCTTTGCTGGGGTTACTGTCTTTGTGGCGATACGGCAGATCTGAGTCGTATCAACCCAGTGTTTGCCCGCTGTTGCCCAATTGCCACGGATGCCAAATTCGGCAAATCCAATTGGATTTACATCGAATATGTCATCTTTAGCAGTCCAAGTGATGGTGTTGCTGACTACTGAACCAGCGCTATCTTTTTCTGTAGAAGGCGTCACAACTGCATCAAATCCTGGTATCTGCATTGCTGCAGATGCTGGAGTTGATAGAAGTGCTACAGGGATAACTGCTGAGACCGCATGAGTCGCAACTTTGGTTACACCATCAGGTGCAACGCAGCCATGACCGATTCGGAGCAATATAACGCTAGAAGTTCCTTTTGTGGGAACAACTCCTCGGTTATCAAAGCCCGCATGTGCATGAGCGGAAGTGGCTGTGCCGATAGATAGAACAGATGCCGTACCAATTACGGCAATTTTTTTCCATAGAGAATTCATTCATATCCTTTGTAATTGAAATTTTCGCGCTAAATGCGCAGCAGGAACTAAGGCGCGATTTACATAGTTCTTAGGCGCATGAGGATGTGGGGGGTGCTCGCTCGCGAATCGCACGGCGAATAAATACAGTGATGTTCTCCAAGAAAAATTGGGGCAGTGCAAAACTATTTAACAATATATCTAGTGCAAGAACCTTGGGCAGGCCAGGAAAAAGGTAAGCACGGAGCTTCTCGTAAGCAGATGTAGCACGATCGAAGTGCTTAGCAATTTGGTAAGTAATAACTGAGGCAAATAAATGGGAAAGCCCCATTTTCAAATTTGATTGAGTTTGCCCAGAATCAACAACGAAGTGCCCAAGGCCCTGGAAAACTAGAATTGCTAGCGCTAAATCGGAGCCATCAAAGACATCAATTGGTTTAACTCTGAAATACATGAGTGAGGCTAGAAAGAGCAGCGCGAAAGCTGGAGTAAATTCAAAGCCTCCCCCACCTAGATGGTGAAAAATTAATACCCCGGCAAATAGAAAGATTGTCAGAATACATGCACGCATTTGCTTGCCTCTGAACATGCTGCGATCCTACACCTTGGGAAATATTGGTACCTTAAGCACCTGATTCCCGTTTTGTTTAAGGAGGGCCAACCGTGGCTGATAGCAGTTTCGACGTAGTTTCCAAGATTGACCGAATGGAGCTCGATAACGCAATTAACCAAGCGATCCGTGAAATTGATACACGATTCGACTTTAAAAACACCGGCGCAAAGATTGAAATGGCCGGCGAGAAGATAAGTATCGAAGCCGACACTGAAGAACGCGCTAAGGCAACTTTAGATGTTGTAAAAGACAAGATGATTAAGCGTGGAGTCTCGCTAAAGCATATTGATCCAGCAGAACCACAACTATCTGGAAAGATCTACAAGATCTCTTGTCCACTTAAAGAAGGTATCTCTACTGAGAATGCCAAGAAGATTGCAAAATTCTTACGCGATGAAGGCCCTAAATCAGTTAAGTCTCAGATTCAAGGCGATGAACTGCGCGTGACCAGTAAGAGTCGCGATGATCTGCAAGCCA
>CAITKS010000080.1 GCA_903893085.1 uncultured Actinomycetes bacterium
CATTTACAACGTGAAGGCTCATCAGGTGCGCTATTAGTTGCCTACGTTCCAACTGCGCGAAGTGATGGGGAAGCGGTCTTAAGTGATTTGGCCGCAGCACTTACCCGAATTGACGTGGCAATTGATGAATCACTTTTGATAAAGGGCGGACGTTATCGTTCGATGCTATGTGCAGATTCGCAATGTTGTCCTGCTGGTGGTCGTGAACTACCTGAAATCAACGCATCTCGAATCGCGATGGAGCATGTGGTTGCGGGGAGAACAATGCCATTTGCGAATATCGAAGCCCTTACCGATTCAATTTCACCGCTAGTAATCAGCGATGATTCAAAGTGGATTGATCAGGTAGCAAAGTTTGCAAAAGTGGATAAGAAAACTGACATCAATGCTTTGCAAAGAGATGGCGCAACTGCCGTAATTGATTTGGCTGGCGAATTTACTGCGGGTCGGGCAACAGAAGATCTGGAACTAACTGCGCGAGTTATCGGGCGCCTTGCTGATATTCAGGTTCGCGATTTCGCACTTGGCAGTCATACCGATGAAGATTTAGATAGTTATTTTCTTATGTGGCGCCAACTAATGCGTATGGCACCAGTTGGCCAAGTAGCTCCCGTGGCTTCCCTCTTTGCAGCCCTTGCCTACGAATCTGGCGATGGCGCTCTGGCACATCGCGCACTCGATCGGGCGCTGGCAGATATCAATGGGTACTCATTAGCCCTTCTGTTGCGGCGGGTTTTTACCGCTGGCTGGCCACCACAATCATTTGCTGCGATGCGCCGAGAATTGCATCCCAAAGTCTGCGCCGGAATTTTTGGGTTAGACTTAGCGCCAGGTCACGAGTTCTAATCGATAGCCCCGGCTGATTAGACGGCAACCCTCCACCGCGGTGGGGTGCTCCGGGTGACGACCAGGTTTGCATCAAGTGATGCAGGCAAGTGCGTGAAGGATTTAGCGAATGTCAAAAGATTTTAACTCTGCCGAGATAAGCACTCGCGTTACTGGGGCATGGCTGGAAGGCCAAGATCCAGGCGAACGTAAATTTGTAAAGATCGGTTTTCTCTTACTTGAAAATGGCGAGACGCTTCCCGATATAACAATCGCTTATCAATCATGGGGCACGCTAAGTGCTAAAAAAGATAATGCGATCTTAATTAACCATGCGATGACCGGTTGGTCTGATGTGACTTCGTGGTGGCCAAATATGGTTGGCCCAGGGTTGCCCTTTGATACCGATAAGTATTTCATCGTCTGTCCCAATGTAATCGGCGGATGTCAGGGAAGCACAGGGCCATCGAGCATCGCACCAGATGGCAAACGTTATGGTTCACGTTTTCCAACGGTGACCGTGCGAGATATGGCCGAGGCGGAAATTTTATTTTCAGATGCCATCGGAATTAAGAAGTATTTGTTGGCGGTCGGTCCATCACTTGGTGGAATGCGCTCGCTGGAATGGGCGATCGAACACCCAGATCGAGTCGGTGCTATCTGCACGATTGGTTCATCTGCTGTTGCAACCGGTGATCAAATCGGGGGATTCTCAGTTCAGATTCGTGCGATTAAATCTGACCCAAATTTCAACGGTGGTGATTATTACGAGCAAGAAGTTGGACCGATTGAAGGCATGGGAATCGCTCGCCGAATCGCGCACCTTACTTATCGCACCGAATCTGAAATGGATGTGCGCTTTGGCCGCCAGATGCAGGGCGATGAGACCGGGCGCTATGCCGTTGAGTCATACCTTGACCATCAGGCAGATAAATTGGCCAAGCGCTTTGATGCCAACACCTATATCTCGCTAACTTCGGCGATGGCATCCCATGACGTTGGCCGCGAACGTGGTGGAGTCGTTAAGGCGCTGGAATCGATCGAAATTCCAGTCGTTGTGGTCTCAATTGATACCGATCGCCTCTTCCCACCTCGACTTCAGGTTGAGGTTACCGAACTGGTACCGCAGGCACGTGAATTGATTTCGATCTCATCGGACTTCGGACACGATGGCTTTTTGGTGGAATCTGACGCAGTTGGCGACGCAATCCGCCAAGCCTTGAGTATAATATAGCCATCGCTTCGAGCAGTTCGAAACAAAAGTTTCGAAAGTGGTTCGAAAAAACCAAAGGACAATTGTGGCTGTATTTAGTGCGCTCAAAAACAAGGTGAAGGCTGCAAAGCCAGCTAAGAAAGCTGTTGCCAAGAAAGCACCTGCGAAAAAAGCAGTTGCAAAGAAGGCTGTTGCTAAAAAAGTTGCAGCGAAGAAGGCTCCAGTTAAAAAAGTAGCCGCCAAGAAAGCACCTGCCAAGAAAGCCGCACCAGTTAAAAAAGTTGCACCCGTAAAAATTGCGCTAAAGAAAGATCTCAGCGCCAAGGAAGTACAACAACTTGTAGATCTGAAGAAAGATGTAGCGCGCCATAACGAGATCGTTGCAACGCTAGCCGCTAGCGGTATTGACAATTACCGCAAGGCAGTCAAGAAAGAATTTTTAGCGCTCGCACAAGAAGCGCGCCACTTAGATGAAACTATTGCTACGGATGCAGAGAAGGCTCGCAAGGGCGGACTCGGTACTGCAAGTCGCATTCTTTCTAAGGCCCAACTTGCTCTGATCGCGCCACCACCAGCGCCTGTTGCAGCACCTGCTGTAAAGGCTGGCAAGGCAGCGATTGTTCTAGACGATGATGGCAACGAGATCGTTGTTGAAGAAGTCGAACTTGAAGATGTTGAAACTTTGATCGCAGAAGCCACAGATATCATCGACACAGAATCTGAAGATAAATCTAATCAGCCACGTGTTGTAAACCTGGCAGAAGAAGCATCTGGCAACGAAGAAAATGCCTTCACAATTAAGGCATC
>CAITKS010000081.1 GCA_903893085.1 uncultured Actinomycetes bacterium
CGAGAGTGAAATTACTTACGTCCTTCAGCAGCGATCGCTGCAGCAAGTGCTGCCTTTAAACGATCTTGTGCGCGTCCATATGCTGCAAAGTCTCCCTTTGCAAGTGCTGCATTTCCATCCGCAAGTGCCTGCTTCGCATTTTGTAACGCTGACTTTAGATCTGCAGATGCGTTATTCGTAGTAGTTGTAACTGGTGTACCGCTTGATGATGTTCCAGAGTTACCACCAAATACTTGATCAAGTGCGCCCCTAAGCGAACTGTCATAGCCAATTACATCGCCGAATGAGACAAGCACTTTTTGCAGTAATGGATAAGCAGCGGAGTTAGCAGTTGCTTTCACATATACCGGCTGCACATAAAGTAGACCACCACCAACTGGAAGTGTGAGCAAGTTTCCAAGCACAACATCTGATCCGCCTTGGCGAAGCAATGAAAGTGAATTTGCAACTTCTGGTTTTGCTTCAAAGTTGGATGCAACCTGTGAAGGTCCCGCAACGTTGGTACTGCGTGGAAGTTGCAGTACGGAAATCTTTCCGTAATTTGGTCCGTAGTTTGAATCAACCATTGCAAAGGCAGAAAGGTTTTCGCGACCACCGCGTGGAACAAATGGAGTTGTAAGTGCAAACGTTGGCTTATCGGATCCTGGCATTTCAAGTGTCATGTAATACGGAGGTTGCGCTCCGGCATTGGCACCGAATGTAGAAGGATCGCGTGGTACGCGCCAGAAATCTTGGCCGCCGTAAAACGCTGCTGCAGTCTGAACGTGATACGAGCTAAGAACGTCGCGTTGAACGCGGAACATATCTTCTGGGTAGCGAATGTGCTCAAGAAGTTGTTTCGACATTTCACTCTTTGGAGTAACAGTCTTTGGGAATGCCTTCATCCAAGTCTTTAGGACTGGATCTTTCTCATCCCATTGGTAGAGAACAACTGTGCCGTCGTAGGCGTCAACTGTGGCTTTTACAGAGTTTCGGATGTAGTTGATATTCCGGTTGCTCTGAGCAGTTATCGAATTCGAGTTAACTGTTAAAGCATCGGTAGTTGCAGTACCAAGTGAAGTTGTCTGTGAATATGGATATCCAGCGCTGGTTGTGTAGCCATCGATAATCCATTGAACTTTTCCATCAACAATTGCTGGATATGGGTCTCCATCAAGTGTTAACCATGGAGCAACTTTGGCAACACGTTCGCGAGGTGAACGGTTGTAGAGAATCTTTGATTCAGAGTTGATCAAACTCGAAAGTACGATGCGCTGTTCTTGATATTGAATTGCAAAGAGGAGTTTGTTGAGCAAGCCGCCCATTGGAACTCCACCTTTACCTGTGTAGGTGTAATTCTTCTGTCCATTTGCAGATGCATCATCTGGATAATCGAATTCGACTGGGGTATCTGTCTTTGGTCCACCGATGATTGAGTAATCAGGGACGTTCTCACCGAAGTAAATACGTGGTTCAAATTTTCCTAAGCCAGTTGTTGGTGGAAGATCTCCGACCAAGAAGCTTGGTTTTCCATCAGCATCAACTGAGTTTCCAAATGCAGATACAAAACCAAATCCATGCGTGTAAACCAAGTGATCGTTAATCCAGTTACGGCTTGGGTTTCCATCAATATTTAGCTCGCGAACCGCAACAACAGCATCGCGTTGGACGCCATTAACTGTGTAGCGATCAACATCGAGTGATTCTGGGAATGTGTAATAAGGCTTGATCTGTTGCAATTGGCGGAATGTGGCCGATAGAACATTCGGATCCATTAAGCGAATATTTGCAATCGTTGCCGCATCGGATGCCAGTTGACCTGAGTTAGTAGAAAGCGTTGCTTGATAATCTTTCATCTCAACGCCAGCAAGACCAAAGGCATCGCGCGTAGAGTCAATATTTCGCTGAATATATGGCGCTTCTTTAGCCGATTCAGATGGCTTTACTTGAAATTGCTGCACGGCGCCTGGATAAACACCAGCAATTAATACGGATGAGCCAACCATCAAAGCTGTTCCAGCGGCAGGCAATAGCCATGACTTGCGGACAATATTGGCAAAGAAGAGCAGCGAACAGATAACAGCAATTGCCGCAAGAATTGATTTTGCAGGCAGGGTTGCATTTACATCGGTATATGTAAGACCTGTGATTAATCGATTCTCTTTAAGGGCAAGTGCGAAACGATCGAACCAGTAGGCGACAGCTTTTACGAGAACGATCAAACCTAAGAGAACTGAAAGTTGAACGCGCGCTGCAACTGTTGTGCGATCGCTACGAAGCTGTGGACGCAGACCGCCATATAGATAGTGGATCGCGGCACTGGCAAGTGTTGCCAAAATAAGAGTTGAGATCGCCCAACCAATTAAAGTTTGATAGAACGGTAAACGGAAAGCAAAGAATGAAATGTCCATATTGAACTGTGGATCTTTAACACCGAAATCTGTCGAGTTCTTGAAGAGAAGCCAAGAGCTCCAAAGTTGAATTCCACTTGAGCCACCGAAATAGAAG
>CAITKS010000082.1 GCA_903893085.1 uncultured Actinomycetes bacterium
ACTGCCATCAAGAGAACCCATAACTGTTCCAAGTGCGCGCCAATCATAATTCCGGCGATCGCTGGCCCGGCGATTCCGGAAACTCCCCATTGCAAACTAATTAGCGCACTGGCGCGACCGCGAATGTGTTCAGGTGTTAGCTCTTGCATTAAAGCGGGGCTAGTTGGTGCGTGAACCATCTCGCCAAATGCGAAAATTAATTGGCTAAGGCAAAGTGCAATTCCGCTCATTAACAAAGATAAATACGGGGATACCCCTACCACTAGCCAAGAGAGCGCCCAAATAATTGCGACCGAGACAAGTGCTGTGTATTTGGAATACCGATCTAGAATTTTTAAAACCATCGGCTGAAAAGCAACAATCGCAAAAGTGTTTACGCCAAAGATGATTCCCAACCAGTTAGGTGCCAGATCCAAATATTGTGTTGCGTAAATTGGCAGACCAGATTGCAAAGGTCCATAGCCAAAGGTCAGCAAAATAATTCCGGCAAGGCTTAGATAAGTTAATTTGCGAATTTTAAAGAGCTCGCGATAACTGCCCGACTGTGGCTCATTCTCTTTTGCAACATATCGCCGAGCATGTGGTGTATCCAGCCCGAGAATAATTAAGAGAAATAGTAGGTACGTAGAGCCATCAATTAAATACATCACTTGGTAGGAGAAAAGTGAATCTTCGCGGATGATTACTGATGAAAGTAAACCACCAACACCAAGTCCCAAATTCATTAACATAAAGTTAAAGCCGAAGATTTTGGAACGATCTTCTTCAGGAGTAACTCGAGTCAGAATCACCATCTGCGCCGGCCAAATACATTGATTTCCAACGGCAAATAAAGTTATAACAATTATCGCTAAAGACTTTGTTGAAACGAAGGCAAAACCAAAGCCAGAAAGCGCTGAAATAAGTAGCCCAATAACCATCACAATTTTCGGCCCAATGCGATCTACTAGCGCACCGAGCGGAGCCGAACCAACGATTCCAACAAAGGCACCCCAAGCCATTAGCAGGCCGCCGAAAGATGTTGTGAATCCGCGGATGTCATGGAGATAGACGATCAATAGCGAGAGCGTCATTCCGCGACCAATTGCACTTAAAGCAATTCCGGCAACGATGCGACGAGAATGCGGATTAAGAATCGAGGTGAACTCTTTATAGGGCATTTTCGAGGCGAGCATCGGGGCAGTCTATATCTGAGACAATGAACCTTGTGTCCACATCAACATCAAAGAATTTTTCATTTGAAATAAAACACAGCGCCGAAAACTCATTGGCGAGAGTGGGCACAATCTCTACCCCGCACGGTGATATTCAAACGCCAGCCTTTATTCCAGTTGGCACTAAAGCCACAGTTAAATCAGTTCTGCCAAGTGCGATGAAAGATTTGGGATCACAAGCACTCTTAGCCAACGCTTATCACCTGTACTTGCAACCAGGTCCAGATGTATTAGATGAAGCTGGCGGACTAGCAAAGTTTATGAATTGGCAAGGTCCGACATTTACTGACAGTGGTGGCTTTCAAGTTCTCTCACTGGGTGTTGGGTTCAAAAAAGTTCTTGCAATGGATGCCACAACCTTTAGGTCTGATCAAGTTATTGCGGGCAACAAAGAGCGCCTGGCACATGTTGATGATGATGGCGTGACCTTTAAATCTCACCTTGATGGCTCGATGCATCGCTTCACCGCCGAGATCTCTATGCAGATTCAACATAAAATTGGTGCAGACATTATTTTTGCATTCGATGAATGTACGACCTTGCATAACACTCGCCCCTATCAAGAGTTAGCAATGGAGCGCACTTATGACTGGGCGATACGTTGCCTAGATGAACATAAGCGCCTAACAGATTCACGCAGAGATAAGCCTTATCAAGCGCTCTTTGGTGTTATTCAAGGTGCGCAATACGAAGATCTGCGCAAGAAAGCCGCTCGAGATTTAGGTTCTATGTCTTCATCCGGAATCGAATTTGATGGTTTTGGAATCGGTGGGGCGCTAGATAAGGATGCACTCGGCACAATTGTTGGTTGGGTGAATCAGACTTTGCCCGAAAATAAGCCGAAACATTTGCTCGGAATTGGCGCACCCGAAGATTTATTTGTTGGCGTTGAAAATGGCATAGACACCTTCGACTGTGTACTGGCATCGCGCATCGCACGTTCCAGCGCGGTCTACACAATGCAAGGTCGCTTTAACCTTTCTAATGCGCCATACATCAGAGATTTCAACCCGATCGATGCCGAATGTGATTGTTACACATGTGCCAATTTCACTCGTGCATACCTGTGCCATCTATTCCGCGGTAAAGAAATGGTGGCTGCAACCCTTGCCACAATTCACAACGAAAGATTTGTAGTTCGCTTGGTTGATCAGATGCGCCAAGCTTTATTAGATGGAAATTTTCAAGATATGAAAAAGGAATTCTTGGGCCGTTACAAGCACCGTTCGGGGCAATCCCGCGATTAACTGCTCCCCCATTTGGTACGGAAATCTGCAGCGCTCATATCGTATATATCTTCAGCTCCATCAATTTCATCCATCTGCTGGCC
Organism: uncultured Actinomycetes bacterium; assembly: GCA_903893085.1. The sequence continues at coordinate 2,545 of CAITKS010000082.1, forward strand.
TTTAAACTCAAATCCGAAATATTTAATTACGGCAATTGATGCTGCATTGTCGGGACTTACCGTGTAACGAAAAGTTCTAACTTCCGGAAATGTTACTGCCCAACGCCACATTCCCAGCAGCGCTTCTTTAGCAAAACCCTGTCTCTGGTATTCACTTTCAATACCAAGTCCAATTTCCAGCATGCCTTCTGAATCAGGAGCGCCATGAAAACTGGTACTTCCAATTATTTCTTGCTTCTCTTTCAAAACTATCCAACGTACAAACCATTTGTTACAGGTTGGATCTGCTTTCACTTGCGGCACTCGCCAAGCCAGCGGTCCCTGAAAATCAATTAGTACACGAAGTGGATTGGTGAAGTCTTCACTAGCAAGCGCAGCCGCATCATCGCGATCTTCGAAAAGAGTTATCAAGTCAGAGGCTGAAATGTGATGCAGTTCCAGGCGCGAAGTTTCAATTACTGGTTCGTGCAGCGGCATTTATTTACCGCCGACTTTAGGCAAGTGCCAGTCATATTTAATCGATAATTCGCGCACCAGAATTACGCAAGCGCTGGCCAGAACAACGGATAAAACTTCATTAACGGAGAAATAATCACAACTTACATAAACAAATGATCCTGCCAGGCAAGATGTTCCTACTGTTTCGCGATGTAGCAGAACGGGTTCGACTTGGCATAAAACATCGCGCAACAGCCCCCCAGTAACCGCCCCGATTAGCCCAAGAATTACTGCAGCAGCAAATGGCGCGTTTTGATTTAAAGCAAACTGGGCTCCGGAGACTGAGCAAACCGTAAGGCCAATTGTGTCAAGAGTTAAAACAAATCTTCCGACAGGTGTTGTGCGCTTGGCACTTAATGTAATAACAACCGCTAACACCACACCAATAAAGAGCCAGCCATATAAAACCCAAGGTGGACGTTGTCCAAGTAAAAGATTGCGAAAAGTACCGCCAGATAAAGATGCGATCGCTGCAATAAATGCGATGCCGCCATAATCCAAACCTTTATCTGCTGCGATTCGCGCGCCGACTAAGGCAAATGCAAAGGTGCCGGCTAAGTCGAGGATATTTACCAGCAGATCTAAATCCATGCCTTGAGTATAAGGGGCGTTGAATTCTTAGAGAATATAAAGGTTTTTCGCCTTTGATACCGCTTCATCGCGCCCGCTTGCGCCAATTTTGCGATAAATATTCTTAAGGTGAGTCTTCATCGTATTTTGAGAAACATGCAGGGTTTCGGCAATCGCACTTATAGGTTTGCCCGTCTCAAGATGGCGCAAAATCTCTAGTTCACGTTTTGTTAGCGCGGCAGTTAGGCCACCAAGGTTCTCATTGCGTGATTTCAGGCGGGATGTAATTAGCGTCGCTAAATCTTCCAAGTAAACAGTTGGTTTTTCTCCAGCAATACGTATTACTAAATTGAGTATTCGGGCATCTTGGCGTAAGAAAGTTTCCTTTGCGCCTACGCGTGCTCCAATTTCAAGGGCGCAGCGCATCGATTCAAGTGCCAGAGATTCACGGTCAATATTCTCTTCTGTTTCAGCTAAACATTTATAGATTTGCTCTTTTGCCGTACTTGTCGGCATTTTTTTAATGTCGTATGAAGTCGGCGTCTTTCCTGTAGCAACTTCATAGATTGATCTAACTCTCTCGACCAATAAGAAATTAGGTAATCGCTCAAGCAGAATTCCAACACGCGACCAATCATTCATGGTGTATCTGATGAATAATTCAGTCAGATCGCAATACGTGACCACAGAATTTCGAGAGGTGATCTCCTTGGCTCGCTCGCGCCCAGTACGTACCAGCTCTAGCGCCCCAGAAGGATTTCCGGAGATAGCCAGATCTCGCGCAATGAAACTTTCAGCGACGTATACCCAGACATACTGATTCCAAGCGGTGGCTAAATTTCTAATTTGTTCGAAAACAACTAGTGCTGCATCGATCTGTGAAAACTCTAAAAGACAACGTGCCTTTACATACATGACATCTAGCGGGCCAAAAATTCCTGCATAACCTTCACGCTCTGCCTGGGCCAGTACATTATTAGCGCTCGAAAATGCACTTGTGAACTCACCTTTGTAAAGTAGAACACAGGCGCTAATTGCGCCCAGCGAATATTGCACCATTGGACTGGAATCATCTCTAGCCAAAGCAATGGCTGCTTCCTGTAGTTCATAGATTCTGTCCGAACTGTCGTAAATAATTTCTTTGGCTACTGCTACTTTCAGGATCGAAATTTTATCTATAGCGGCGAGATCTAGTTCTTTGGCTGTGGCACCAATTGCAATCGCCACATTCTTATCTAGTTCAGCATCCAAGCCTGTGGCAAAGTCCACATATGCACTGGCGGCGGCGGTAAATTTCTTGATGAAATTTTCCATATCAGTACCCTGTGAAGCGCTAAGCATTTCTGAAATTAAGCTTTGTGCGTTCACATATTGAAAGTCGGCCGTATAACCAATCAGTTCGACCGTTTGGCGTTTAATTCTGCCTACGGGAGTGTTATCCCCAACTAACT